>JBOFQO010000245.1:0-14352 GCA_051660925.1 Silanimonas sp.
CACGAAGCGCGCGCCAGCTACGACGGCGCCCGCGCCAACGCGATCAGCGCGGCGACCCGATTGGACGACGCCCGGGAAGCGCTGGCCGAGATCACCGGTGAACCGACCGGATCGCTCAGGGGCCTCGGCACCGAGTACCAGCCGAAGCTCGACGACACCGAGGGCCTGCAGGCCTGGGTGGACAAGGCACTGGCCGACAATCCGTTGCTGGCCGCTGCGGCGCTGTCGGTCGACGCGGCGGAAGCCAATGTCTCGACCGCACGCGCCGGCCATCTGCCGACGCTGGAGCTGACCGGCGGCCTGAACGACTCCACCACCTGGGGATCGCGAAGCAACGGCGGCTTCAGCTTCCCGGCGAACGGCGCCTCCGACGGCCACAACGTCGGCATCACCCTGACGGTGCCGATCTACAGCGGCGGCGCCGTGCAGGCCGGCGTGCGCTCGGCGCTGGCCAACCGCGACGCGGCCGCCGAGCAGCTGGAGCAGGAGCGCCGCAGCGTCGTGCGCCAGACCCGCAACGCCTACCGCTCGCTGGCGGCCGGTGCGGCCGAGGTCGAAGCGCGCCGTCTCGCCGTCGTCTCGGCGAAGGCCGCCTTGGAAGCCGGCGAAGCCGGCCTCGAAGTCGGTACGCGTACCGTCGTCGACGTGCTGCTCGCGCAGCAGACGCTGTTCGCGGCGCAGACCCAGTTCGCACAGGCGCGCCACAACTTCCTCGTCAACGAGCTCACGCTCAAGCAGGCCGCCGGCAGCCTGTCGCCGGCCGACATCGAGGCGGTGAACCGCCTGCTCAGCGCCGACGCCGAGGCGACACTCGACGCGACGAAGTAAGCACGACGCCATCGCGGCACGACGAAGGCGCTGGGCTCAGCCCTGGCGCAAGCCGGCGACGTCGTCAATCAGGGCCAGCGTGCGTTCCAGCGCACCGCGCTCACGGTCGATGCGCTGGCGCCCGGCGCGCCCGCGCGCCCGCGCTTCGTCCGGATGCGCGAGCAGCCAAGCGATGGCCGTGGCGAGCTGCTCAGCGTCGCCGACGACCTCCAGTGCACCGACGTCCTTCAGCAAGGCGGTGATCTCGGCGAAGTTGAAGGTGTGTGGTCCACTCAGCACGGGCACGCCCAGCGCTGCGGGCTCAAGCAAGTTGTGGCCGCCGACGTTGCAGAGGCTGCCGCCGACGAAGGCGACGTCGCCGGCGGCGAGGAAGCCCGGTAGCTCGCCGAGGCTGTCGATCAGGAACACGGCACAGCGCGCGTCCGGGCTGCGCTCGACGCTCCGCCGGCGCAGCGCAAAGCCGGCATCGGTGACGCGGGTCGCGACCGCCTCGAAGCGTTCGGGGTGGCGCGGTGCCCAAAGCAGCAGGGCGTCGGGATAGCGTTCGCGCAGGCGACGATGCGCCTCAAGCACGGCGGCCTCTTCGTCCGCATGCGTGCTGGCTGCGACCCAGACCGCCCGAGCGCCGCCGGCCTTGCGCCAACCGATCGCCTCCTGGCGCGACGCCTGCGGCAGGGGCTGGTCGAACTTCAGGTTGCCGGTGACCTGGATATGCACGTCGTCGCCGGCGAGCACGCGGAAGCGCGCGGCATCGGCCTCAGACTGCGCGGCGATCAGCCGCACGCCGGACAGCGCCAGCCGGATCAGCGCGCCCATCCAGCGATAGCCGCGCAGCGAGCGCTCCGATAGCCGGGCATTGGCGATGACCACCGGCACGTCGGCGCGCGCGCAGGCGACGAACAGGTTCGGCCAGAGCTCGGTTTCGATGACGACGGCGAGCGCCGGCCGCACGCGCTCGAGGAAACGCCGCACCATGCCGTGCAGGTCGTAGGGCAGGTAGACGTGGTGCAGGCTGTCGCCCCACAGCGCGCGCACGCGAGCCGAGCCGGTGGGCGTGATCGTGGTGACCAGCAACGCGCGGTCTGGATGGCGCTGGCGCAGCGCGTTGATCAGTGGGACCGCGGCATTGACCTCGCCAACCGACACCGCGTGCACCCACAGCGCGCCGGGTGGAAGGTCGGGCAACGCATCGAGCTGCGCGTAGCGCTCGCTCCAGCGCAGCAGGTACTCGCGCTGACGCAGGCCCCGCCACACCAGGTGGTAGAGCGTGACCGGCACCAGCAGCCACAACAGGGCGGAGTAGAGCGCCAGCAGCAGGCGCCGGCCAAGGCTCAGAGACATGGCGGAAGCGTAGCAGGCGCGATGGCGCGCTCGCGTCGGGCACCGTCGCAAGCGCCTACAATCACCGCGATCCGGAACCGCCGCTGCCGTGCCCGACCTTCGCCTCCGACCCGCGACGCCCGACGACCTTGCCCTGCTTGAACGCTGGGGCACCGCGCGTGGCTGAGCCGGCGCCGCGATCGCTGCTCGCCCCGGCGCGCTGGCCGACTTGGCTCGGCGTGGCCTTGGGCTGGTGTGCCGCGCGCACGCCGGCGTGGTTCCAGCGCCGCGTCGGCCGCGCGCTGGGGCCGCTGCTGTGGCACGCGGCGCCACAGCGCCGGCGCGTGGTCGAAGCCAACCTGGCGCTGTGCTTTCCGGGACTCGACGCCGCCGGGCGCGAGCGGCTGGCCCGCGAGAACCTCGCGCAGACCGGCATGGGCCTGTTCGAGTTCCTTCGCGCGTGGTGGGGACGCGTGTCCGCCGATTCGCCGCGCTACACCATCGACGGCCTCGAGCATCTCGAAGCACTGCGCGCGGAAGGCCGCGGCGTGCTGCTCGTCTCGGCGCATTTCGTGCACCTCGAACTGTGCGCCCGCCTGCTCTGCCGGCACGTGCCGGTGGCCGGCATGTACCGACCGCACGGCGACGCCGCGATGGAATGGGCGGTGAAGGCCGGCCGGCTGCGCTACGCCTGCGCGATGTTCGCGCGCGACGAACTACGCCCCGCGCTGAAGCACCTGAAGTCTGGCGGCATCCTGTGGTTCGCACCGGACCAGGAGAGCCGCCGCGGTGACAGCGTGTTCGTGCCCTTCTTCGGCCGGCCGGCGTGGAGCCTGACGTCGACGCACCAGCTCGCGCGGCTGTCGGGCGCGGCCGTGTGCCCGTTCTTCCACGAGCGCCTCGCCGACGGCAGCTACCGGCTGCAGGTGCAGCCGCCGCTGGCCGACTTCCCGACCAAGGACGCCACCACCGATACCGCGCGGGTGATGGCGGCGCTCGAAGCGATGATCCGCCGCGCGCCGACGCAATACCTGTGGCTGCACCAGCGCTTCAAGACCCAGCCGGACAGCGAACGCGGCAAGACCTACCGCTGAAGGCCGCGACGCGGGATCAACGCGACGCGTAGGGTGAGACGTCGCCGTCGGGTCGCGTCTTGAAGCGGCGATGCACCCACAGGTACTGGTCCGGCGCCTCGCGCACCGCACCCTCGAGCACCTGCATGTAGCGCGCTGCGAATGCGACAGGGTCGTCGAGCAGCGTGTCGAGGCCGGGGTCGGAGACACGCACGCGATAGCGACCGTCACTGCCGCGCGCCATGGCCAGGAAACGCACCGTCGCGCGGCCGGCGCGAACCAGCTGCTGTGTGCCCGCGAGCGTCGCCGCGGGGACGCCGAAGAACGGCACGAAGACCTGCCCGTGGCGGAAATCCTGGTCCGCCGAGTAGACCAGCCGGCCGCCGTCGCGGAGGTGGCGCACCATGCCGCGGGTGTCGAACTTGCTCACCGTCGGGCCCAACCGGCGCCGACGCGCGCCGTCGAGCAGGGCTTCAAGGCAAGGATGGCGGTCGTAGCGGCGCACCACGCCGCCGACCGGCGCACCCAGCGCCTCGGCGAGGAAGCGCGCGGCCAGCTCGGTGTGCATCAGATGGCCAGTGAGCAGCAGCACACCCTGCCCTCGCGCCTCGGCGTGGCGCAGGTGGTCGAGCCCATCGAGGTCGACGAGCCCCTGGAGCGAGCGAGGCGGCGCGAACCAGGCGCGAAGCAGCTCGAGCACGGCGATCGACAGGGACCGCTGGTGCGCGTTGAGCCGCGCCTCGCGCGCCTCGGCGGACTCGCCGGCGAAGCACAGGTCGAGATTGATGCGCGCGATGCGCCATCGCGAACGCAGCAACGGCCGCATCGGTGCTGCAAGCACCACGCCAAGACCGAGCAGTCCGCGCTGCGGCAGCCGCGCCATCGCGCGGAACAGCAGGCCGGCGGCGCGCCACGCGAGGCAGCGCGGTGAGGCGATCGACGCTTCCCGGCCAGCCGCGGGCACGTTCAGTCCGCGACGGCCGCGCCGTCGTCCCGATGCATCAGCGCGCCGGCGTACAGCGCGGCGAGCAGCAGGGTCACGCCGCCCCAGAAGGTCGAATAGAACGCGAGGTGCGTATTCAGCGGGAAGACCGTGACCATCAGCGCGAAGGCGGGCGCGGCAGCGCGTTCGCGCACGGCCGGCGCAGCGAAGCGCCAGCCCCGCAGCGCGATCGCCACCGCGGCCAACCACAGCAGCAGGCCGACGATGCCGGTTTCGGCCAGTACCTCAAGGACGATCTGGTGCGCGTGGAAAGCACCATCGCGACCCCATTCGACGAACTGGTCATCGGGCGAGGCGTAGGCCTTGTAGGCGCGCTGGAAGTTGTCCGTGCCCACGCCGGTGAGCGGGTGGTCGAGGATGATCTGCCCCGTCGTCTGCCACAGCACGAGGCGCCCGGACAGCGCGAAGTCGACGCCCTCCTCTTCCATCTGCAGGGCCTCAAGCGTGCGCTCGATGCGCGGGCCGAGGAAATCGCTGGTGCTGGCCGCGACGAGAGTCAGTGCCCCACCGACCAGCAGACCGAGGCCGGTGCGCTTCCAGCCCCAGTGGCGCAGGCCGGTGACGATGAGCGCGAGGCCGAAGCTGATCCACGCCGCGCGAGCGCCAGCGAGCAGGATGACCACGCCGAGGGCGCCGGCCACGAGCAGCCACGGCAGCGCACCGCGTTTGGCCGCGGGCAGCAGGGCGAAGGGTGACAGCGTGGCGAGCACGAGCCCGAGCTTGAGGTTGTCGGCACCGAAGATGCCCGAGAGGCGATCCGCCACCGCCGGCCCGCCGAGGCTGTAGCCGGTGGTGGCCTGCACCAGCCCGTCGGCGGTCCAGAGGGCCACCAGCCCGGCGATGCCCACGCCGACGATGCGCGCTCCCGCGGCGGTCGACACAGCCATCGCCGCCAGCCACAGGAACGGCAGGTAGCGCAGGTCTTTGGCGGCCTCGACGGCGGTGTTCGCCGGGTCGAGCGCCAGCGGGATCGACAACAGCTGCGGCAGCCAGTAGCCGAAGAACAGGATGGTGGTGAGCGCCCAGGCTTCGTGGCTCAGCACGCGCAGCGCGCCGCGGAAGCGCACTGCCCACATCAGACCGAAGCCGAGCAACGCGCCGATCGACAGGAAGGTCTCGGCCAGCCCGCGCCACGGCCAACAGGCGACCTGCACCAGCACCCACCAGGGCGCCAGGCGCGCGAGTCGATCAACCAGCGTGTCGTGCATAGGTTTCGAGGGTGGCCTGCTGCATCGCCGTCAGAGTGTAGGGAATGTTCGACGGCGGGGCCGGCGGGGCGTCAAGGAGCGCCTTCGCGCACGCCAGCAGGGTCTGCGCATCGCCGAGCGGCACCGCGCCACCAGGCTGCAGTTCGGCCAGCAGCTCGCCGACGCCACCGTGCGCCCAACCGAGCACCGGCGCGCCGACCGACAGCGCCTCGATGACCGTGCGGCCGAAAGCCTCGGGCTTGCGCGAGAGCTGCAACACCACGTCGCTGGCGGCGTAGGCCCGGACCACGTCGCTGCGCGGCGGCGACACCCGCAGCGCGGCGTCGACGCCCTGCGCCGCGGCGAACGCGCGCAATTCCGCGACGTAGGCTTCGCGACCGGGTTCGTCCGTGCCAAGCAGCCAAAGCGCGGCCGGCACGCCGCTGGCGCGAAGGCCGGCGAGCAGCGCAATCGCATCCGCGTGGCCCTTCAGCCGCGTGCCGCGTCCGGGCATCAGCAGCAGGCGCGCGTCATCGGGGAGGCCAAGCTCAGCGAGCACCGCGGTGCGCGCCAACGGATCCGGCCGCGGGTGGCGCGGGAAAGCATCGGGATCGACGCCGCGCGGGATCACGACGAGGCGCGATGCCGCCTCCGGCCAGTGTGCGCGCACGTAGGCGCGCACGGTGTCCGACACGCAGATCACCGCGTCGCCACGGGCCATCACGCCGCTGTAGCGTCCCGGTGAGTTCAAACCGTGCACGGTGGTGAGAAAGGCGGGCCGCGGCGACAGGCCGCGCAGCGCGCTCAAGCCGACCCACGCCGGCAGCCTTGAGCGCGCGTGGACGATGTCGGGCCGCAACGTGCGCAGCAGGCGCCGCAGCGCGAAGGCCTTGAACGGCGTCACCAGCGATTTCGTACCGATGGCGAGCGCGTGGTGCGTGCTGCCCGCCGCTTCAAGGGCCGGCACAAGGCGACCGCCGGCCGAGACCACGTGCGAGGCATGCCCAGCCGCGACCAGGGCCGCAGCGATCTCGAGGGTGGAGCGCTCGACGCCACCCGAATGCAGGGCGGGCAGCAGCTGGACGACGGTGAGGCGGCGGCTCACGCGCGCCGGATCAGTCGGCGAGGACGTACTTCGCGCCGCAGTACGGGCAGATCGAGGTGCCGCCTTCGTTCTCGATCGGCAGGTAGACCCGCGGATGCGAGTTCCACAGCTTCATCTCCGGCGTCGGGCAGGACAGCGGCAGGTCGGCGCGCTTCACGTGATAGACCCGCTCGGTGTTGGCGGCCTTCTGGGCAGTGGCGTCAGTGCGGAGCATGGGCTCGGGCTCGGTCGGCAAGGCGCGCATTCTAGCCCGCCGGGGCCATGGCGGGCCGGATCGGGGGTGCCCCGCTCAGGCCGGTAGCTCGATCACCAGCAGGTCGGCGCCGAACGACGACGCCAGCGCGAAGCTGGCCTCGTCGGCGACGCCGAGCCCATCGCCGCCGCGCAGATGGGTGACACGCGCATCGTCGGCGCCACGACAGGCCAGCTCGCCACCGATCACATCGACCCAGCAGGCCGAACCGCGTGTGGCCGGCACGACGAAGGACGCGCCGGGCACGACGGACTCGCGACGCACCGTCGCGGCCGCGCCCCAAGGCAGTAGAGCGCCGACCGGCGCAGCGATCCGTGATTCACCGACGGCGGGCGAGGCCAGCGCCTGCACGGGCACCGCATTGCTGTGCATCGGCTGCACCCAGAGCTGCAGCAGGCGCAGCGAGGCGTCCTTCGAAACGTTCTCCTCGACGAGGTCGACACCGACACCGGCACCGAGGCGATGCCACCGGCCGGCGACGACCGGGCCCGAGTCGCCGGCCTGCGAACTCGCGCGATAAGTCCCCGACAGCACCAGCGTCAGCACCTCCATGTTGGCGCGCCGCGCCGCCGGCAGACGGACGCCGGCAGCGAGCTCGACGCGGTTCAGCACGCGCAGCGCGTGAAAGCCAAGCCACACGCGGTCGAACGCGCTGCCATGGCTGAAGGCGGCGGTACCGGAGAGGCCAGGGTCGACGAGGCGGCCACGTTCGGCGGCGGGGCGGAAGACGATGGGCATGCGTGGATTGTGCCGCAGAAGCGACGACGGGCCCGAAGGCCCGTCGTGTTCCCGCATCGCGCTGGCGCTTACTGCGCCGGCAGCTCGCGGTTGAACTCGGTCTCGATACGGATCCTCACTTCCGCACCGACCGCCGGGGCGTACTTGTCAAAGCCCCACTGCGTGCGGTCGATGGTCGTCGACGCCGAGAAGCCGGCCACTTCGACCTTCGGGTTAAACGGGTGCGCGGCGATCTTGTTGAGCTTGACGTCGAGCACGACGGGGCGGGTCTGGCCGAGCATCGTGAAGTCGCCGGTGACCTTCAGCACGCCGTTGCCGGCGTCCTCGACCTTCGTGCTCTTGAAGGTCATCGCCGGGTGGGCGGCGACGTTGAAGAAGTCGGCGGACTTCAGGTGCTCGTCGAAGTCGGCCTGGTCGGTGTCGATGCTGGCGGTGTCGATGCTCACTTCGATCGACGAGTTGGCGAGGTTCTCGCGATCGAGCGTCAGCGTGCCGTCGTACTGGGTGAACTCGCCGAAGGTCTGCGAGAAACCGAGGTGGTTGATCTCGAAGCCGATGTAGGTGTGGCCGGCGTCGAACTTGAAGGCGTCGGCGGCGAAGGCCGGGGCGGCGAGGCCGAGCGACAGCGCGGCGGCGAGGACGATACGTTTCATGGGGCGGGTCTCCGTGTGGAAAGGACGCGGCGGACGCCGCGCCGGGGGTTCGTGGCCGGGATGGCGATCAGGCGATGCGCGCTGCTTCGTCGAAAGACAGCCGCGGCGAGCGCGGGAACAGGCCCGCGGCGTCGCCGTAGCCGAGGTTGATCAGGAAGTTGGACTTCACCGTTGTACCGGCGAAGAAGGCGGCGTCGAGCTTGGCGTTGTCGAAGCCGGACATCGCGCCGGTGTCGAGGCCGAGCGAGCGCGCGGCCATGATCAGGTAGGCGCCCTGCAGCGTGGCGTTGCGGAACGCCGTCGTCTCAATCAAGGCGTCGTTGCCCGCGAACCAGCTGCGCGCGTCGGCATGCGGGAACAGCTGCGGCAGCTTGTCGTAGAAGGCCATGTCCTGCGCGACGATCACCGTCGCCGGGGCGCTCATGGTCTTGTCGACATTGCCCGGCGACAGCGTCGCTTTGAGCTTGGCCTTGGCCTCCGCTGACTTGACGAAGACGAAGCGCGCCGGCGAGCTGTTGGCGCTCGTCGGGCCCCACTTCAGCAGATCGTAGAGCTCGTGCAGCAGCGCGTCGGGCACGTCTTTCGCCTGCCAGGCGTTGTGGGTGCGCGCGCTGCGGAAGAGTTGATCGAGAGCGTTGGCGTCGAGAGCGGTCATGGAAGTCCTGGAATAAGGGGCGGCGATGGCGTCGCAGTATGGATGTCGGGGCTGGCGGCACGATGCCCGCCGCTGCAACAGGTCGTTGTGAACGCCGGAACGACCCCGTGGATGGCACGGCCCCATGCGTCCGCCTGCCGCGCCTCGCTACACTGCGGGCATGAGCGATGCAACGCCTCCACCGATCCTCGTGCTGCACGATGGCGCCGCCGGCAATCGCCGCCAGGCCGTCGCGCTCGCCGAGGGCTGGGGTCTGCCCTTCGAGGAACACGCGCTGTCGCCGCGCGCGCCGTGGCGCTGGGCCGCGCCGCGGGTTCTGCCGGGGAGCGCGCTGGCGTTCGGCGGAGAATTCAGTGCGCGGCTAGCGACGCCGCCAACTGTTGCCATCGGCTGCGGACGACAGGCCGCGCTCGCCACCCGGCTGCTCCGCGAGCGCGGCACCAAGGCGGTGCAGATCCTCCACCCACGACTGCCGACGCCGTCGTGGGACGTCGTCGTCCTCCCGGCCCACGACGGCGTGCAGGGCGGCAACGTGCTGATGCTGCACGGCAGCCTGAACCCGATCGACGACGCCTGGCTCGAACGCGAGCGCCGCGCGCACCCCGAGATCGGTGCCGCCCCCGGCCCGATCACCGCCCTGTTGGTGGGCGGCCCCACCGACGACAGCGACTGGGATCGCCACGCGCTCGACGGCATGCTCGAACTGCTGCTGCGCTGGCAACAGCGCGACGGCGGCACGTTGTGGGTGCTCGCCTCGCGACGCACGCCGCGCGCGATGCGTCGGCAGCTGAAGGACGCCCTCGCCGGCTTCGCAACGGTGTGGACGGACGAGCGCGATGGACCGAACCCCTACGCGGGCGTGCTGGCCTGGGCGGATCGGCTCGTCGTCACTCCGGATTCCGCCAATCTGATCAGCGAGGCAGCGGCCACGCGCGCGCCGCTGTGGATCGCTGTGCCGCGCTACAACCGTGGCCGCATCCGCCATCTCGTCGCGCACGCCATCGACAGCGGCCGGGCCCGCGCGCTCGGGCCCGAGGGCACGTCCTGGCCGGTCGTGCCCTGGCGCGAAAGCGCACGCATCGCCGAGCAACTGCGGCCATGGGTACTGGAGGCGATCGCGGCGCGTCAGGCCTCGTCGCCCGCCGACGCTAACGCACCGAGCGTGGGCGCGAGCATCGACACGGTGTCCTGAACCATCGCACGCAGCACGCGACGCGGCCGGCGATCCAGCGTGCAGCCCAGCGACTGGTCCACCAGCACAGCGTGCGCACGGTGCAGGGCGTCGGCACCTGACGCATCAATCAGCCGCGCATCGACGAGAGCCTCCGCCAGCTCGGCGCTGTGACGGGGGGTGATCAGCCCAGGATGCGCTGCGGCGTGACGGAGCACGGCGTGCTGCAGCGCGAACTCAAGGTCGACCAAGCCGCCCTCGCCCTGCTTCAGGTCGAAGTACGTCGTGTCGCTGCGATCAAGCTCGCGGCGCATGCGCTCGCGCATGTCGGTGACGTCCTTGGCCAAGGCCAGCGCATCGCGGGGCCGCGCGAGGATCTCGGCGCGCAACGCGTCGATGCGCGCCAGCAGGGCCGCGTCGCCGGCCAGCGGCCGCATCCGCACCAGCGCCTGATGCTCCCAGGTCCAGGCGCGCTCACGCTGGTAGCCGGCGAAGCTGTCGAAGTTGACAACCAGCAGGCCCTTCGCACCGTCGGGGCGCAGCCGCACGTCGACCTCGTAGAGCTTGCCGGCCGCCGTCGGGGTGTCGAGCAGGGCAACGAGCTTCTGCGCGACGCGCAGGTAGTAGCGGCCCGCATCCAGCGGTCGTGCGCCATCGGAGGTCGAATCCGGACTGGCGCCGTGCACGAACACGAGGTCGAGGTCGGAGGCGAAGCCGAGCTCCTGTGCGCCGATGCTGCCGTAGCCCAACACCGCGAAACCGCCCTCGGCGATGCGCCCGTGGACGCGCTCGATCTCGCGCACGGCCAGCGCCAACGCGGCGGACACAACGGCCTCCGCGACGGCGGCCAGCCGCCGCGTCGCGGCGACGGCGTCGATGCGCCCAGCGCGCCAGGCGAGGCCGATGCGGAAGGCCAGGCTGTGGCGGCGCTCGTTCAGCGCGACCAGCACGGCTTCCGCGTCATCATTCGCGGGCACGACGGCAGCGACGTCCTGCGCGATCGCCGCGGGCTCAGGCAGCGGGCCGGCAGCGCGCACGTCGAGCAGCTCATCGAGCAGCAGCGGGTGCTCGGTCAGGCGCTCGGCCAGCAGGGCGCTGCCGGCGCAGACCTGCGCGAGGCGTTCGAGGGCCGCGGGCTGCTCGGCGAGCAGCGCGAAGTAGCTGCTGCGCCGGCCGATCGCGGTGACGAGGGCGATGCCGCGCGCGAGGCTGGCGTCGGGCGCATCGCTCGCGGCGGCCTGCGCAACCAGCGTCGGCACGATGCGATCGAACCAGACCGCCGCGCGCGGCGACAGGCTGCGGCGCAGCGCGGACGCGGCAAGGCGGCGCAGCGCGTCGTCGGCCGATGCCGCATCGGCGAAGCCGGCATCCGCGAGCACCGCCGCGTCGCCGTCGCCGGGCAGGGCCTGCCAGTAGTCCGTCAGCGCGGCGAGCCGCGCGTCCGCCGCTGGACCATCGCGACCGCCGCCAGGCGCCGCACCGGGGCCGCCAGAGCGACCGCCGAGCACCGCGGCGAACTCGGCGCCCACCACCTCGCGATGGACGCGCAACGCGGCGTCGAGCGCCGCCGCGTCGGCGTGACCGAGGCCGCGCGCGACGCGCAGGCGATCCAGCGGATCGGACGGCAACGCGTACTCCTGGGCATCGCGAAGCATTTGCACGCGGTTCTCGATGCGGCGCAGGAAGCGGTCGGCCTCAGCCAATCGCTGCGCGGTCGCCTCGGGCAGATGCCCGGCCGACGCCAGCGCGGAGAGCGCCGGCAGCAGGCCCCGCTGCCGCAGCGCGGGCTCGCGGCCGCCGCGGATGAGCTGGATCGCCTGCACCAGGAACTCGACTTCGCGGATGCCGCCGGGCCCGCGCTTCAAGTCGTCGGCCATGTCCTTGCGCGCGACTTCCGCTTCGATCATCGCCTTCATCTCGCGCAGCGAATCGAGCGCGGTGAAGTCGAGGTAGCGGCGGTAGACGAAGGGCCGCAGGGCGTCGATCAGCGACTCGCCGGCCGCGAGGTCGCCGGCCACCGGCCGCGCCTTCAGCCAGGCGTAACGCTCCCAGTCGCGGCCCTCGCGCTGGAAATAGGCCTCCATCGCGTCGAAGCTCAGGGCTAGGCGGCCGCTGTCGCCGAAGGGGCGCAGGCGCAGGTCGACGCGGTGGCTGAAACCGTCGACGGTCGGTTCGTTGAGCAGCTGAGCGAGTCGCTGGCCCAGCCTCACGAAGTAGGGCTCGGCGTCGAGGCCGCGCGCACCGTCGCCGGTTCCGCCGCGGGGGTAGGCGTAGACGAGGTCGACGTCGGAGCTGAAGTTCAGCTCGCCGCCGCCGAGCTTGCCCAGCGCGAAGACCACGAGCCGCTGCGCCCGGCCTTCCGCGTCGCGCACCGTGCCGAAGCGTGGCACGAACTCCGCTTCCGCCTGGCGCAGCGCGCCCTGCAGGGCCTGCTCGGCGATGCGGGTGCTACCCGTCAGCGTGGCTTCGACGTCGTCAAGACCGTCGACGTCACGGGCGATCAGCACCGTCGATGCCGCGCTGCGCCAACGC
Organism: Silanimonas sp.; assembly: GCA_051660925.1. Lineage (GTDB taxonomy): Bacteria > Pseudomonadota > Gammaproteobacteria > Xanthomonadales > Xanthomonadaceae > Silanimonas. The sequence continues at coordinate 12,519 of JBOFQO010000245.1, forward strand.
CGCAGTGCCGCCATCGCGGCCTCGGGCGCGTCGGCCGCAAGGGCGGGGAAATCAGGGTAGGCATGGCGCGCGGCGACAAGCGCGGGCTGCCGGCGCAACGCGTCGAGCGCGAAATCCGACGCGATCGCCAGAGGGCGCAGAGCTGCACGCGTTGCGGCATCCAGCGGGGTGGCCTCGGCCAGCGCGTCGAGGCGACGCTCGACCAGAGCGTTCAATGCGGTATCGATCGAACCGCGATCGATCCCCCCGCGCGCGTCACCAGCGGCGCTCATCACCACGTCCTGCTGCGCCGCACAAAAAAGAACCCGCAAGGCCAAGGCACTTGCGGGTTCGTGCTCCCTCCCCCACGTCGGAAGCGCCTCGATCCTGCGACGGCGCCTCCATCGCTTGCACGCTGCATCGCACCATGATCGCCAGGCTCAACCGTGCAGGGCCAGCAGCACGCTGGCCAGCCCGAGGAACAGGCCCATGCTGGCCACATCGGTCAGGGTCGAAAGGATGATTGCCGAGGCGGTCGCCGGGTCGGCGCCCAGACGCTTCAGTGCCAGTGGCACGCCGGCGCCGGCGATGCCGGAGAACGCGCAGCTCACCGTCATCGCGATCAACACCGTCACCGCCAGCACCGGCATGTCGGCGCGCTCGCGGGCGATCACCGCCATGGCCGCGGCGGCGAGCGCGCCGGTGCCAAGACCGTTGAGAAAACCCAGCCAGGCCTCTTTGCCAAGCAGGCGCGGAATGGAGGCGCCGCGCAGCTCGCCGAGCGTCATGCTGCGCACCACGACGGCCAGCGACTGCGCGCCAAGGTTGCCGCTCTGCCCGGCCAGCACCGGCAGGAACATCGCCAGAACGACGATCTCGTTGATGGTGTCCTGGAACACGCCAACCACGCCGGCGGCCACGAACACGGTGAGCAGGTTCAGCAGCAGCCACGGATGGCGGAAGCGGAAGCTGCGCGTCCACGGCGTGGCGAGGCGCTCCTCCTTCTCGACACCGACCATCGCGCCGGCCTGCGCCGAGATCTCGAAGGCCTGCTGCTCGAACAGCGCCTGACCGCGCACCTGCCCGACGAGCGTGCCGTCGGCCTCGCAGATCGGGTAGACCGGATAGTGGCGCTGCACCACGTCGTGCATGGCCTTGATCAGCGGCGCCGACGGCGACAGCGCGAACGGGTTGCGCAGCATCACGTCGTCGAGCGCCTGCGCGCGGTCGGCGTAGAGCAGTTCGCGGAAGGCGACGACACCCTGCAGGCGCTGCGCTGCGTCGACGACGAACAGGTACGTGACCATCCGCGCCTTGACCACGCTGCGCAGGCGGTCGATGGCATCGCCGACGCGGGTGCCGAGCGGGAACACCGCCGGCGGGTCCTCGAGCAGGCGGCCGACGCTGCCCTCGGGATAGCGCTGCGCGTCGGCCCAGTCCGTGCCCGCGGGCGCGGCCGCCATGATCGGCGCGCGGATGTCGGCCGGCAGGGCTTCGAGGATGCGGGCGGCGCGGGCCGGCGGCAGGCCGGCCAACAGCTGAGCCGCGCGCTGCGGGCTTGCCTGCCGTAGCAAGCCGATCAGCGAGTCGGTATCGAGCCGCCGGAACTCCGGCCCCGCTGCCTTGTCCTCCGCCTTGTCGACCACGAGTCCCTCCCCCGGATCACGAAGCGACAAGGCTAGCGGATTGCGGGACAGCACGACGCTTGTCACGGGGAGCAGGGGCCACGGCACAGTCTTGCGCCTGACCTCAATACGATCACACGCGATTGGCCAGCGTCGCACACGAGCTTGCGACAGCGATCCTCACAACCCCTGGCAACGCGGCTGCAACGAAAACGTCAATGACCTTCTAC
>JBOFQO010000246.1:0-2103 GCA_051660925.1 Silanimonas sp.
CCCAGGCCGGGAGGGTGATCGGCTCGCCTTCGCGAAGGGTCACGCGCTCGCCGCTCGCCCAGTCGGTGTACTCACCGGGATAGAGCGCCTCCTTGAAGGTGGGGCGCTGTTCCTCGCCGGTGAAGTTGAACACCGCGAGCACTTTCTCGCGGTCGTTCTGGCGCACGAAGCTGAAGACCTTGCCGGTGCGGTCGCTGGGCACGTGCACCATGCGCGCGCCCCAGCGGCCGGCGTGCAGGGCGGTGTTCGCGGTGCGCAGCGCGATCAGGCGGGCGTAGAAATCCTGCATCGGATGCTCGCGCCATTCGATCGGATCACGCTCGAAGAATTCGAGCCGCTTCGGGTTGCCGGCCTCCTGGCCGTTGTAGATCAGCGGCATGCCTTCGCCGACGAAGGAGAGCACCATCGCCGCCGGCAGCGCGTCGCCGAAGGCTTCGAACTCGGTGCCTTCCCAGCTGTTCTTGTCGTGATTGCTGGTGAAGGTCATGCGGATCGCATGCGCCGGCCAGAAGTTCTCGTTCCACGAGTAGTAGACGTGCAGCGCGTTGGTGTCGGCCTTGCCGTGGGCGATGCGGTGCACGGCGTCGTACCAGCTCCACGCGTAGCTCATGTCAAAGGCGTGGTCGTGGAGGTCGCGTGACTCCCACTCCGCGAGCAGGAACACACCGCCCTGCTCCGGTGCGCGCACGGCGTCGAGCTCGCGGCGCACCTGGTTCCAGAAATCCAGCGGCACGAAGCCGGCGACGTCCATGCGGAAGCCATCGACGCCGACGTCCTCGACCCAGTAGCGAAGTGCGCGCTGCATGTACGCGCGCAAGCCGGGCTGCGCGTAGTCGAGCTCGATGATGTCGTGCCAGTCCCACCACGGCGTCGGGCGGAAATCGCCCTTCCAGTCGCGCTTGTACCAGTCGGGGCGCTCACTGCGCAGTGGGTGGTCCCAGGCGGTGTGGTTCGGCACCCAGTCGAGGATCACCTTCATGCCTTGCGCGTGCGCCGCAGCGAGGAACGCGCGGAAGTCGGCCTCGCTGCCGAACTCGGGATTCACCGCGAAGTAGTCGCGCACCGCGTACGGGCTGCCCAGCGGGCCTTTGCGATGCTCGACACCGATCGGGTGGATCGGCATCAGCCACAGGATGTCGACACCGAGCGCCTTCAGGCGCGGCAGCTCGGCCTGCGCGGCGGCGAAGGTGCCCTCGGCGGTGAACTGCCGCGTGTTGATCTGGTAGATCACCGCGTCCTTCGCCCATGCCGGCGTGGCTGGACCGGGCGCGGGCTCCGGCGCGTGGCGCGCGGCGTCAACGTCGGCCATTGCCGCGGCGCGATGCGCCTCGCTCGACGTGAACGCATCGACCCCGGCGGCGGGCTCAGCGGCCATGGCGCCGGCGGTGACGCCCGCGGCCAGCAGCGCCGCACAGGCGCGATGCCGGGGAGAAGGGCGGGGTGACGCGGCGGGCATGGGCAAGCTCCATGGGATTCGGCGGCAAGGTCGATGGTCGAGACGGCAGCGTCGCGGCCGTGCGCGCGGGCTCAGCCCTGCGCGGCCTGCGCGGCGCCGGTCGGATAGCGCTCGGCGTACCAACGCGCGAAAGCAGCCGCTGGCATGGCGTCGGCCCACCAGTGGCCCTGCCCGGCGTCGCAGCCCAAAGCCTGCAGGCGCGCGGCCTCAGCGGCGGTTTCGATGCCCTCGGCGACGCTGCGGATGCCCAAGCTGGCGGCCAGCTGGGCGATCGCACGGACGATGGCTTCGCCTTGCGGGCCGTCGGCGAGCCCGCGCACGAAGCGCTGATCGATCTTCAGCGCCTGCACGTCGAAGCGCTGCAGGTAGCCGAGGTTGGAATAGCCGGTGCCGAAGTCGTCGATCGAGAGGCCGACACCGATCGCGCGCAGCCGGGCGATGCGGTTGCGCAGCGGCTCGGCGTCGCCAACGAGACTGGACTCGGTGAGCTCCAGCAGCAGCTGCTGCGCCGGCAGCGCGCTGGCTTTCAGCACGCGCTGCACGACGACGTCGAGCTCGCCCTGGGCGAGCTGCAGCGGCGAGACGTTGACCGAGACGACCAGCGGCGGCAGGCCGCGCGCCTCCCAGCGCCGCAGCTGCGCGGCGGC
>JBOFQO010000247.1:0-4977 GCA_051660925.1 Silanimonas sp.
GATGGCCGGGCCGCCGGGCAGCGCGGTCACCGCCGACTTCGCGAGCATCACCCACGCGTTGCCGGGGCCGAACAGCTTGTCGCAGCGTGGAATCGACTCGGTGCCGAAGGCCATTGCCGCGATCGCCTGCGCGCCGCCGATCTTGAACACGCGGCGGATGCCGCACAGGCGCGCGGCCACCAGCACCGCTGGATCGGCGCTGCCGTCCGGGCGCGGCGGCGTGCACACGATGACGTTGCGGCAGCCGGCGATCTCGGCCGGCACGCCGAGCATCAGCGCGGTCGACGGCAGCGGCGCGGTACCCGCCGGTACGTACAAGCCGACGGTGTCGATGGCGCGCAGCACGCGGCCGCAACGCACGCCGGGCGCGGTGTCGATCTCGAACTCGGTCGGCGCACCGGCGCGGTGCCACGCGATGAGCCGCTCGCGCGCCTCGACCATCGCGGCCTTCAGCGTCGCGTCGATGTCGGCCTCGGCCGCGGCGAACTCGGCCTCGCCAACGCCAAGCGCTTCGAGCTCGACGTTGTCGTAGCGGCGCGTCAGCGCGCGCAGCGCCGTGTCGCCGTCGGCGCGCACCTGGGCAAGGATGCGCTGCACCGCGGCGACGCGCTCTTCGCTGGAATTCGAGGGCGGGCGCGCCAGCGCGGCGGCACGCTGGTCGTCGGAAAGCGAAGCCCAGTCGAGGGTCTTCATGCGCGGCAGCTCGTCATGGTCATGCGTCGTCGTCGCGCTCAGGCCAGCATCTGCTCGACCGGCAGCACCATCAGCGCGCTGCCGCCGGCCTTCTTGATGTCCTCGAGCCGCTGCCAGGTCAGCGCCGTGCGGCACAGCGCCTGCACCGACACTCGCGAGGTCTGCCCGTCGATCGTCGTCACCAGCGGCGCGTCGACGTCGGGCAGCAGCTTCAGCACCTCGGCGAGCGCGGCGCGCTCGGCCTGCAGCATCAAGAGCTTCGCGGCCTTCACCGACAGCACGCCATCGAGGCGGCGCAGCAGCAGGTCGGCCAGCGCCTGGCGCTCGTCGTTGAACGGCTTGGACGGCCCGGCGATGACCGCCTCGCTTTCGAGGATCACCGCCACTTCCTTGAGCTGGTTGGCGGCCAACGTGCCGCCGGTCGAGACCAGGTCGCAGATGGTCTCGGCCTTGCCGAGGCGCGGCGCGATCTCGACCGAACCCGACAGCAGCACGGGCTCGGCATCGACCTTGTTCTCTTTCAGCCAGTTCGCCAGCAGCGCGGGATAGCTCGTCGCGCAGCGCAGGCCGGCGAGACGCTGCGGTCCGGGCCACTCCCAGTCCTGCGGCACGGCCACCGAGAGGCGGCAACGCCCAAAGCCGAGTCGGCGAACGACACTGAACGCCTCGCTCTCTCCTTTCGCCTGGCGCTCGTAGCCCTGCTCGGCGAGCACGTTCAGGCCGACGATGCCGAGGTCGCACACGCCTTCGGCGATCAGGCCGGGGATGTCATCGTCGCGCACCAGCAAGAGATCGATGGGCAGCGATTCGCCGTAGCAGAACAGGCGGTCGCGGCTCTCGCGGAAGCTGAGGCCGGCGCGCGCGAGCAGGTCGCGGGCGGGGTCGGACAGGCGCCCGGATTTCTGGATGGCAATGCGCAGTCGGTCGTGCGTCCGCATGGTGCGGGCTCCGTGGTCAATCGAATCGGGGAGGATCAGTGGGCGTCGTCGGCGGACGGCGCGGCAAGGGCCGCGTCATCGGCCTGCGGCGCGGCGAAGGCCGCGCCGGGTGCGAGATGCCCAAGGCGTTCGGCGGCGAGGCGATACCCGCCCGCGCCGAGTGCGAGGCAGCGCGCCACACGGCCTACCGTCGTGACGCTGACGCCCGTGCGGTCGTGAATGTCGCGGTAGGCGCGGCCTTCGGCCAGCTCCGGCACCACCGCCCAGCGGTCCGCCATGGCTTCCAGCTCGGCCGGGGTGCAGAGGTCGACGAGGAAGCGGCGACGCTCCTCGTCCGTGGTCAATGCACCGAGGGCCCGGACGAGGCCACCCAGGCGGGCCTGCGAGGCATAGGCCAGCGCCGCCGGCGACGTAGCGGCAGGCGTCGCGGTCGGGCGGGAGCGGGCGGTGGCAGACGGGCGGCGCTTCATAGGCGCTTACTGTAATAGCGCGTTATTACATTGGTCAAGCGCCCTTGCCGGCGCCAGGGCCCGGCTTCACCCATCGTTCTCGACCCCGGGACGGCGATACGCCAGTCTGGGAACCCTTGTGGAGGTACACCCGTGATCCACCGTCGGCCCCTTGGCAAACCTTGGCAAGAAGAGCTACGGCTCGACGACGCCCGACGGCTTTGGCTGCGGCCGATTCTGCCGGCTGATGCCGAACCGCTGCGGCAGAGCTTCTCGCTCTTGACCCCCGAAGAGGTGCGCATGCGCTTCCTGCACCCGCTCACCGAGCTGACGCCTGACATGGCGCGCCGCCTGACTCACATCGACCCTCGTACGCAGTTCGCGCTCGTGCTGGCCGAACCTGAGCCGCCGGGACAGGCGCTCGTCGGCGGCGTGGTGCGCGCGGCCATCGACACCAGTACTCGACGCGCCGACTTCGCGATCCTCGTCAGCCGCTACCTGGCGAACCAGGGACTCGGCACGCTGCTGATGAAGCAGATGCTTCGTTGGGCCAAACTCAAACGCCTGGTCGCGGTGTACGGCGACGTGCTGCAGGAGAACACGCAGATGCTGCATCTGGCGCAGCAGCTCGGATTCCGTCGGCTGGCCGCCGACGAGCCCGGGCTGGTGCGGATCGAAAAGACGCTCTAGGCCGCCGGGCGAGAACGCCACGGCGGCATTTGGTCAGTCGGCGACCTGGCGGATCTGCCGGAACAACGCTTCCGCCGACAAACGCTTCGCCGCGCCGGTCGGGCACGCATCGACGCAGCGCGGGCCGCCCTTGATGCCGGTGCACATGTCGCACTTCACCGCTTTCTTGACGACGTCGCCTTCGACCTCGGGCTTGCGGTCACCGGGCGCGGCACCGAGACCGAGCAGCAGCCACAGCAGGCCGCCGCCGGGCTTCGGCGGGGCTTCCGGCGCCATCTGGATCACGCCGTAGGGGCAGTTGCGCTGGCAGTTGCCGCAGCCGATGCAGGCCTCACTAATGGTCACCTCGCCGGCTGGCCCGCGACGGATCGCGTCGGGCGGGCAGTCCTTCATGCAGTGCGGGTTCTCGCAGTGGCGACAGGCCACCGGCAGGTGCACGCGCGCGAAGGTGGCGCCGGCCTCGCGCTTCAGCCGCGACGTGCCGCCGTGCGATTCCGCGCAGGCCGTCTCGCAGTTGTTGCACTGCACGCACAGGGATTCGTCGATCACCAGCAGGTCCGACGCATCGCCCACGCCCTGCTTCAACAGGAAGCGCGACAGCGCGCTGCCGTCCTCGACGTCCTGCTCGGCGGCGATGTTCTGCTCGGTGCGTGCCTGCATGATCGCTTCGAGCGTCTTGCGCAGGGCCGGCGTGGCCTTGATCTGCTTGCGGATGCCGTCGGCCTCGAACACCAGCACTTCAGTCAGCACCGAGGCCGTCACCGTCGCCGTGCGCGCACCGCCGTCGAGCATCGCCATCTCGCCGACGTAGTTGCCGGCAGAAACGTAGGCGAGCACACGATCCTCGTGCTTGATGCGCTTCGACACCGCCACCGAGCCGCGGCGGATCAGGTACAGGCCGTCGGCGGCGTCGCCCTCCTTGAACAGCACCTGCCCGGCGTTGAAGCGCTTCAGCACGACGCCGCGATCGATCATCGAATCGATCGCCTCGTGGCCGAGCAGCGGGCCGATGTAGTTGAACACCGCGTTGCGAACGAAGGCCTGGTCGATCTTGTCGCGTAGGCGCTCGGAGGCGCTCATCAGCTTCAGCATGGTGCGGCGCGGCGTCTCGATCAGCACGCAGTTGAGGCCAGCGGACACGGTCGCCGTGCGGCGGCGGCCGGACAGCAGGCCCATCTCGCCGAAGAAGCGCCCGGCGCCGAGCACGACCGCGCGGCGCTCGCCTTCGTCACCGTCGGTGTCGATCTGCACGTTGCCGCCGATGATCGACCAGAAGCTGTTGCTGTAGTCGTTCTTCTTGAAGACCACCGCGTCCTTCGGCAGCACGTGCACGGTGCTTTCCAGCAACAGCTCGCGGCGCTGCAGCTTGGTCAGGCTGCCGAGCAGCGGATGGCGTCCGATCTCGTCGACAACCGCCGAGGCCGACACGTTCGGGCGCCAGGCCTTCAGACGGTCGCGCAGCAGCGGCTCGTCCACCGGTTCGACCACGTCGCCGTTGATCGTGTCGACCACCTCGTGGCCTTGATTCATCGCCTGTTTGATCAGCGGATACCCGCCCAGCGCGCCGACGACGAACAGTCCGGGCACGTTCGATTCGTAGGTTTCCGAAAGCACCGGGATCGCGGTGGGATCCTCGTTCGGGAACTGCACGCCGAAGCCTTCGACCAGCTTGCGTGGCGGGATGGCACCAGCGCGCACGATGATGCGGTGGCAGGGGATGCTCTGCTCGCCAACCTTGCCGTTGAACACGAAGCTCATCAGCGGCGGCTTGGCGCCCGGCGGCAGCTTCGGATCGACCGGCGGCGGATCGACGCGCGCGGCGAAGGCGGAATGCCAGATGCGCACCTTGCCCGCGCGCTCCTGCGCTTGGATCGCATCGCGGTTCGCGTCCTTGCAGACCGTGAACTCCTCCTGCCGGTTCATCAGGTGCACGGTGTTCTTCGCGATCAGACCCATCGCGTTCTCGATGCCGGCATCACCGGCGCCGACCACGATCACCGTCTCGCCTTCGTACTCGTCCGGGTCGGACAGCGTGTACTGGACGTTGGGATGCTCTTCGCCGGGCACGCCCATCTTGCGCACGTTGCCCTGCAGGCCAATGCCGAGGATGACGTTGCGCGCGGTGTAGCTGCTGCCATCCTCGCAGCGCACGGTGAACGGCGCGGCCTTCGGGTCGCGGTCGATGCCGTTGACGCGCTTGCCGTGCT
>JBOFQO010000248.1:0-13739 GCA_051660925.1 Silanimonas sp.
CGCAGTGCATCAGCACCCTGGCCACGATCAAGCGCGAGACCAACAGCTGGCATCAGACCGGTATCGCGACGTTCTATCTGTTCGCGCTGGCCTACGGCGCCACCTTCCTCACCTACCAGCTCGCCGTGGCGATGGGGGCGGGCTGATGCAGGACCTCGCCGTAGCGATCATCGTGCTGGGCAGCGCGGCCTACGTGCTGCACGACCGCGCGCCGGCCCTGAGCCGCCGCCTGCGCGTGGCGATCGCCGTGCCGATGATTCGCGAGGGCCGTCCGGCGTGGATGCGGCGGATGGCGCGTTGGATCGCGCCGCCGCGCCCCGCGACCACCGGTTGCGGCGGCTGCGACGGCTGCGCGCCGGGTCACATCCGGAACACGCCGTAGCGCTGTTCGGTCGTGGTGGTGCGTTCGATCGGCGCGTTCAAGGCCGCCGACAGCGCTAGGCCGAGCACGCGGCGGGTGTCGGCCGGGTCGATGATGCCGTCGTCCCACAGCCGCGCGGTCGCGTAGTACGGGCTGCCCTGGGTTTCGTACTGCTCGCGGATCGGCGCCTTGAAGGCCTCTTCCTCGTCCGCGCTCCAGGTCATTCCAGAGGCTTCGAGGCCGTCGCGCTTTACCGTCGCCAGCACGCTGGCGGCTTGCTCGCCGCCCATCACGCTGATGCGGGCGTTCGGCCACATCCACAAGAAGCGCGCGCCATAGGCACGGCCGCACATGGCGTAGTTGCCGGCGCCAAAGCTGCCGCCGATGACCACGGTGAACTTCGGCACGTGCGAGCAGGCCACGGCGGTGACCATCTTCGCGCCGTCCTTCGCGATGCCGGCGTTCTCGTACTTCTTGCCGACCATGAAGCCGGTGATGTTCTGCAGGAAGACCAGCGGGATGTCGCGCTGATTGCACAGCTCGATGAAGTGCGCGCCCTTCAGAGCGCTCTCGGCGAACAGGATGCCGTTGTTGGCGACGATGCCGACCGGGTAGCCGTGCAGATGCGCGAAGCCGCAAACGAGCGTGGCGCCGTAGCGCGCCTTGAACTCCTGGAACTCGCTGCCGTCGACGAGCCGCGCGATGACCTCGCGGATGTCGAAGGGCTTGCGCGTGTCCTTCGGCACGACGCCGTAGAGCTGCTCGGCTGGGTACAGCGGCTCGCGCATGGGCTGCGTCGCCACGGCGACGGCCTTCTTGCGATTCAAGTGCGCCAGCACGTCGCGGGCGATGGCCAGCGCGTGGCGATCGTCCTCGGCGTAGTGGTCGGCCACGCCGGAGATGCGCGTGTGGACGTCGGCGCCGCCCAGCGCTTCGGCATCGACGACCTCGCCGGTCGCGGCCTTCACCAGCGGCGGGCCGCCGAGGAAGATCGTGCCCTGCTCCTTGACGATGATCGACTCGTCGCACATCGCCGGCACATAGGCGCCCCCGGCGGTGCAGCTGCCCATCACCACGGCGACCTGCGCGATACCGAGGCCGCTCATCCGCGCCTGGTTGTAGAAGATGCGGCCGAAGTGCTCCTTGTCGGGGAACACCTCGTCCTGCAGCGGCAGGAAGGCACCGCCGGAATCGACGAGGTAGACGCAGGGCAGGCGGTTCTCCATTGCCACCTCCTGCGCGCGCAGGTGCTTCTTCACCGTCATCGGGAAATAGGTGCCGCCCTTGACCGTCGCGTCGTTGGCGACGACCAGCACCTGCTGCCCGTGAACGTTGCCAATGCCGCAGATCATCCCGGCGGCCGGCGCGGCGCCGTCGTAGAGCCCTTCGGCGGCCAGCGGCGCGATTTCGAGGAAGGGCGAGCCGGGATCGAGCAGGGCCTCGATGCGCTCGCGCGGCAGCAGCTTGCCGCGTTCGGTGTGCTTCGTTCGGGCCTTCTCGCCGCCGCCCTCAGCCGCGCGTGCGAGGCGTGAGTCGAGTTCGGCGACGGCGGCCTTCAGCGCGTCGGCGTTGGCGAGGAAGTCCGTTGAGCGTGGGTCGATCGCGCTGTGCAGCTGGGGCATGGGCAGAGGGTCGATGAGGCAGATCGCGATGGTAGCGTCTGGGCGAAAAAAAACCGCCGGGCAAGCCCGGCGGTTTTCGGCGAGGATCTAGCAGCCCGAATTACTGGGCCGGGGTCTCTTCCTTCACTTCTTCGGCAGCCTGGTCGACTTCGGCAGCGGCGTCCTGCACGGCGCCAGCGGCGTCCTGCACGGCGCCGGCAGCAGCGTCGGTGGTGGCGGCAGCAGCGTCGGTAGCGGCAGCAGCGGCGTCGGTCGCCATGCCGTCGACCGCAGCAGCGGCGTCAGTCGCCATGCCGTCGACCGCAGCGGCGGCGTCGGTGGCAGCGTCGGTGGTGGCGGCAGCAGCGTCGGTGGTAGCGGTGGCGGCAGCGTCAGCAGCGGCGGCCGTCGCGTCAGCAGCAGCCTCGGTCGCCTCGGCGGCGGCTTCGGTGGCCTCGGTGGCGGCCTGGGAGGCGTCGGCAGCGGCTTCTTCAGCCGGCTTCGAGCAGGCGGTCAGAGCCAGAGCAACGGCCAGGGCGAGAAGCGTCTTGTTCAGCGACATGGAATGAGTCCTCGTCTACACGTGTAGGAGATAAGAAAAACGTGCGCCTTATCCCGGCGCACGTTGTCGTCATGATGACAAGAACCCGACCGTAGTCAAGCCCCGGAAAGTCTCTTTTTCGCCGGTTTCCCGCCACTCCCGGAAGTCAGGGGGCTCAGGCCAGCTCGACGGCGACGGCCGTCGCCTCACCGCCACCGATGCACAGAGCGGCGACCCCGCGCTTGCCTCCGGTCTTGGCCAGCGCGTTTAGCAGGGTGACGAGCAGGCGGGCGCCGGAGGCGCCGATCGGGTGGCCTAGCGCACAGGCGCCGCCGTGGATGTTCAGCTTGGCGTGCGCGATGCCGAGCTCGCGCATGGGCGCCATCGCGACCACCGCGAAGGCTTCGTTGACCTCGAACAGGTCGACCGAATCGACGGCCCAGCCGGCCTTGTTCAGCACGTTCTGGATGGCGCCGACCGGCGCCGTGGTGAACCACTCCGGGGCCTGCGAGTGCGTGGCGTGCGCGACGATACGGGCGATGGGCGTTGCGCCGAGGGCCTTGGCCTTGTCCGCGGAAGCGAGCACCAGCGCCGCGGCGCCGTCATTGATCGACGAGGAGCTGGCGGCAGTGATCGTGCCGTCCTTTTTGAAGGCCGGGCGCAGCGTCGGGATCTTCTCGATGTTGCAGCGGCCCGGCTGCTCGTCCTGGTCGATGGCGGTGTCGCCCTTCTTGCCGGCGACGATGACCGGGACGATCTCATCCTTGAATTTGCCGTCCGCCTGCGCGGTCTGAGCGCGACGCACCGACTCGGCGGCATAGGCGTCCTGCTCCTCGCGGGTGAACGAATACTTGCCGGCGCAGAGCTCGCCAAAGCCGCCCATTGGCTGCTTGTCGTAGGGGTTCGTCAGGCCGTCCCAGGCCATGTGGTCGAGCATCTCGGCGCTGCCGTAGCGGATGCCGGTGCGCGAGCCGTTCAGCAGGTGTGGCGCGTTGGTCATGCTCTCCATGCCGCCGGCGATGACGACGTCGGCCGAACCGGCCTTGATGAGATCGGCGCCCAGCATCACCGCCTTCATGCCCGAGCCGCAGACCTTGTTGATGGTCGTGGCGCCGACGGCGGCCGGGATGCCGGCGGCCAGCATGGCCTGGCGCGCCGGCGCCTGGCCGAGGCCGGCCGGCAGCACACAGCCCAGGATCACTTCGGAAACGGCGTCGGCGGCGACGCCGGACTGCTCGAGCGCGCCCTTGATGGCCGCCGCGCCGAGGGTCGGGGCCGGAACGCCCGTAAATTGACCAAGAAGAGCGCCGAGGGCAGTGCGCTTGGCGCCGAGGATGACGATGTCCGACATGGGGAAGTCCCGGGGAGGAAAACGCGATTATCCGCCCCGGGTGGTTTCAGCTGCAAACGTATGCATGCGGACCTTCGAGCAAGCCCGAGATCACCGGCGTTTGGTGGTCAACGTGCGGTAACGCCCGCGTCGGCCATCAGCCTGTCGGCCAGCGCGATCCGCTTCGGACGTCCGTCGATGGTCCTCAGCGGCACCACCAGCACGAACGGATGCGCGACGCCGTCGGTTTCGGCCCAGCCGGCCCACCAGCCGATGCGGTCGGATTCCGTCTGCGGCATCGCCGTACCGGACTTGCCGTACAAGCCGTCATCGCCTTCGCCGCGCCAGCGCATCGAAGCGACGACAGCCTCACGATGCGCCGCCGCGAACGGCAGTTCGCCGGCCTGCAGGCGGGTCATGAAGTCCAGCTGCTGGCGCGGGGTGATGCGCAGCACGCCATCGAGCCAGGCGCGATCGGCCTCGCGGCCGATGCGGCCGTTGCCGTAGTCGATACGCGCGATCCACGCCGAGAGGCGTTCGTGTCCGATGCGCTTCGCGAGCTCGCGGAAGTAGGGCTCGCTCGAGGTGCGCATGGCTTCATCGAGCGCCATGTCCTTTTCCCAATCGGGCTGGTGCGGGTAGCGGGTGCCGTTCCACGCGACGACCTCCTCGCGCGAGCGCAGCGCGCCGGTTTCGAGCGCGACCAGCGCGATCAGCGGCTTGATGCTCGAGGCCGGCAGCAGGGGGCGGTCGAGCAGGGCGCCGCCGCTCTCGGTGACGATGTCGCCCTGCGCATCGGCCAGCAGCCAGCCGACGCCGTCGTAACCGGCCGCGCGGGCACGGGTATTCGCGTCGGGCGGTGCGGAGGCGAAGGCCGGCGCGACGGCGAGCGTCGCCAGCAGGGTGAGGGTGAAGCGCAAGGGGCGGAGCGGCATGGTCGTGTCCTCGTCGTGGGTGGGTGGTGCCGACGCATGCTGCGCCGCGCCGCTGGGAGGGTGACGCCCTCGGGCTGTCACGGCCGCCACGATTGTCACGCCTGTCACGGCGACGGCGAGGCGGCCATGGTCCTGCTAGGCTGCCGCCATGCCTCGCATCGACCTTGATCGCCCGGCGCGTGTCGATGGCACGGCGGCCCCGGCGCAATCGCTCTGGCTGCTGCTCGCGCTGTGGCAGCGCGCACAAGGCCCCAGCCCCACTCTCGACGTGGCCACGCTCGATCGGCATCTGCCGCCGGCGCGGCACCCGCGCATGCGCGTCAGCCGGGCTTTCGCCGACTTCGAGCGCTGGGGGGTGCGGGTCGGCTGGGGCGTCGATCGTTCCGCTCCTTTCGCCTTGCTGCCGCTGGCGGAGCGCAGCCGCGGGCCGTTCTGGCTGGCGGCGGGCGAAGCGCGCCGTCTTCGGGTGTTCATCGATGGAAAGCCCGCGGCACCGGGCGACGTGGATCGCTGGTTGCGCTGGTCGGATGAGGCCCCGTCGTCACCCGGCTTGGCCTCGCCGGGCCGCGGCCTCGCCTACTGGAACGCCTGGGCCGAAGCCTGCGACGCCAGCCATGCACGGCAGTGGATCGTCGACGGTCGCCAAGGCGCACTGGCCGCGCTGCGTCGCGCTGAAGCGCAGGCCGGTACGCCTTCCGCATCGGCCTTCGTGCACCTGCAGCAGGCGATGACGTGGCGACGCGCAGGCAACGCCGATGCCGCGCGACGCGTGCTCGATGCGATCCCCGCCCGCGTACTGTCGAATCCCGCGCACGGTGATGCGTGGCTGGGGCCGATGGCGGCGATCGTCCGGGCCTGGGGGGCGTACACCGATCGCGACCTGGCGGGCGCGCGCCGGCTGCTGCATCGCGCGTATCGCGAACCGGCGTGGCAGCCGGTGTTCGAACACCATCCGCGGGTGCGTGCCGAGCACGCGAACCTCCTGGCGCTTCTTGAGCGCGCTGACGCCTTGGATGAATCGCGCGACGGTGCGGCGCGTGCCGACGCCGCGCGCGCCGCGCTGGCGCACTACCGCGAAGCCTTCACCGTGGCGAGCGAGGCCGAGCTCGGCGAAGCGGCCGGCTCGGCGGCCAGCAATCTCGGATGGTCGCTGTGGCTGTTCCGACGCACCGGGCTGGTGCTGGATGGCGCGGAATCGCCTTGGCCCTGGCTGGCCCTCGGCGCTCGCCAAGTCGAATCGTCGGCCGTTCCGGGTGGGCAGTGGGGCACGCTCTACGTGCTGCGCATGGTGCGCGACGGCGGCCCGGCTGAGGCTCTCGCGTCGCGCGCGGCGCTGCGCGCCTGGCCGGTGCTCGCACCGTCCGAACTGGTGTCCGCTTGCGCACCGATCGCCTCGCCCTGGAGCGGCCACAGCTGGCTGCCGCGGGTGCGCAGCGAAGTGGCGGCGATCGACGCCGGCCGCGTGCAGGTGGATCCGCGGTTGCGCGCCAACTTGCTGCTCGAGCTCGCGTGGTACGAGGCCCGCGAAGGCGACCTTCGGCAGGCCGCCACCGCCGCGGCGCGGCTGCGCCATCGCCTGCGCGAACTCGCCCCTCGCGATCGCCCCTTCTTCCGCCAGGCCTTGAAGCGTCTGCCGCCGCTCGGCAGCGCTACAGCAGCCGCTGGCTGATGGCCTTCATCACCGCATGCGTGCGGTCGCGGCAGTCGAGCTTCACCAGCAGGTCGGAGATGTAGTTCTTCACGGTGCCCTCGGACAGGTGCAGCACGCGGCCGATCTCCTTGTTCGAGTAACCGCCGGCCACGAGCTTCAGGATGCTGGCCTCGCGTTCGGTCAGATGCGGATTGCCAGCGCCGCGTTCGGCGGGCAGCAGCGCGCGCACCGGGCCGAGCGACACCGGTTGCAACAGCGTCTCGCCGCGGGCCACGCGTCCGATGGCGTCGCGCAGGTCTTCGGGTGCGGCGTCCTTCAGCAGGAAACCCTGCGCGCCGGCCTCGATGGCGGCGAGCATCAGCGCGCTGTCGTCGAAGGTGGTGAGCAGGATCACCGGCGTGGCGTCGCCACGTTCGCGCAGCTGCTGCACGAGGCCGATGCCGCCGAGGCCGGGCATGCGGATGTCGCTGACGATCACGTCCACCGGCCGCTGTGGCAGCGCGGCCAGCAGGCGTTCCGCGTCGGCGCTCTCGATGGCGATCTCGAAGCCGAGGTCGAGCAGCAGGGCCGACAGCCCCTTCAGCACGAGCGCCTGGTCGTCGGCGAGGGCGAGGCGCACACGCGCCGCGGCAGGCGCGCTCATGCCGTGGCTCCGGCCGCGGCGGGCAGCTCAGCGCAGAAGCTCAGGCCCTGCGGCGCACGTTCCTCGATGCGAAGCTCGCCGCCGAAGGCCGCCAGTCGCTCGCGCATGCCGCGCAAGCCGTTGCCCTCGTCGATCGGCAACCGTCCGCTGCCGTCGTCCTCGACGCTCAGGCGCAGCCGACCGTCGGTGTTTTCGACGCGCAGCTCGATGCGCGTGGCCTGGCCATGGCGCAGCGCGTTGGTCAGGCCTTCCTGCGCGAAGCGCAGCAGAGCCTCGGCTTGCGCCACCGTCGCCACTCGCGCCTGCTCTCGGCCGTTCAGCTCGATGCGAACGCCGGGCAGTGGGCGGGCCAGGGCCTGCAGCGCGTCGCCGAGCTGGATGCCGTCGTGCTGGCGCAGCTCGCTGACCACGGCGCGGATGTCGGCCAGCAGCTCGTCGGCCAGCTGCAGCGAGATTGCCAGCGCCTCGTGGCCGGCGAGCGCGGGGTTGCGATGCAGCGCGCGCAGATGCAGCTTCAGCGCCGTGAGCTTGTGGCCCGCCACATCGTGGAGTTCGCGCGAGAGGTTCAGCCGTTCGTCGCTGCGGGTCGATTCCTCGAGCAGCCGCTGTGTGGCCAGCAGCTCGGCGTTGAGCTCGGCCAACGCGTCGCCACGGCGCTCGCTGCGCTCGGCATACATCGACGTGAGCGCGGCGAAAGCCTGAAAGCCGAGCATCGGCAGTAAGGACAGCACCAGTTCGCCAAGGTCGAAGCCGCGCATCCGCCACAGGCCAAGCAAGCCCGCATTGAGCACGGCCAGCACGACGGTCGCCCAGCCGACCGGCATCATCGTGAACAGCTGCGCGGCGACGATGATCAGCAGGATCGGCACCGCGCCGCCGCCGAGCAGGGCCTGCGCGAGCAGCACCAGCAGCCCTTGGCCAACGACCGCCGCGATGGCGCCGCCGCGATGCCGCGACGGATCGAAGCCGCGAGCGGCCAGCAGCACGAACAGCGCGATCATCGTCACCAGCGCGGCCATGCCGACCCACGCGGCGGGTTCGCCGCGGCCGAGGCGGCCGAACGGCGCCGAGGTGAACGCGATCGCGCTCCAGGTGACATAGGCCGCGATGCTCAGCGGGGCGAACAGGCGGGTGCGGGTGCCGAGGGCGAATTCCGAGTCCATGCCGCGAGTATCGGCGCGCGCGGGCCGCGATGGGGCGTTCGAACCGACGCGGTGACTTTTCTCACCCCCAGCGGGTGCCGACCGGCACCTCGGCGTCTGGACGACGGACACGGAGACTGCGGCCATACCGAAGGAGCCCACCATGTACCGCAGCATCGTCCTCGTCCACATCGCCTGCGGCGTCATCGCGCTCGCCACCTACTGGATGGCGGGGCTGTCGAAGAAGGGCTCGCCCTTCCACAAGTCCGCCGGCAAGGCCTACCTCGCCAGCATGGTTGGCATCGTGCTGAGCTCGATCTACCTGGCCGCCAGCTTCTTCATCGACGGCAAGCCGGTGGGCGGCACCTTCCTCGCCTACCTCGTCGTCATCACCGCCACCGCGATGTGGACGGGCTGGACGGCGATCCGTCGCAAGCGCGACCAGTCGCGCTTCCGCGACCGCAGCTACGTCGCCCTCGCGCTGGTGAACGTGCTCAGCGGCGGCGTTGTGTTCGCTTTCGGCCTCAAGGTGAGCGACGCGCTGCTGATGGGCTTCTGCTGGATCGGCATCGTGACCGGCCTGCTGATGCTGTGGCGCGCGTGGAAGCCGCTCGACGAGACCAAGTGGTGGCTGCGCGAGCACATTGCCGCGATGCTCGGCTGCGGCATCGCGACGCACGTGGCTTTCCTCAGCATCGGCTTGAACCGCCTGACCAGCCTGCTCGGCATCGAGGCGAACCTCGGCCTGCTGCCGTGGTTCGGCCCGGTGGCGGTGGCGACGGCGGCCAGCGTGTGGCTGAGCCGCAAATACTTGACGAAGCCGGCCGCGAAGGCCCAGGCCGTTTCGGCGGGCTGAGTTCGAACGTCGCCACCCGCCTCAGGCGTTCCCGGCAAACAGCTCCCGCCCGATCAGCATCCGACGGATCTCGTTCGTTCCGGCGCCGATCGCGTAGAGCTTCGCGTCGCGCAGGATGCGGCCGGTGTCGTATTCGTTGATGTAGCCGTTGCCGCCCAGCGTCTGGATGGCCTCCAGCGCGACCTGGACGGCGGCTTCCGACGCTTGCAGCAGGCAGCTCGCCGCATCGACACGGCTCTTGTGGCCGGCGTCGTAGTCGCGGCCCACCTGGTAGGCGAAGGCGCGGCTGCTCTGCAGCGCGGTGTACATGTCGGCGATCTTCGCCTGCATGATCCCGAAGGTGCCAATGGCGGCGTCGAACTGCTTGCGCTCGCGCACGTAGGGCAGGGCGATGTCCATCGCCGCCTGCATCAGGCCCAACGGGCCGCCGGTAATGACGAGACGTTCGGTGTTCAGCCCGTTCATCAGCACCTTGACGCCCTGGTGCACGGCGCCGAGCACGTTCTCCGCGGGGATCTCGCAGTCCTCGAACACCAGCTCGCAGGTGTTGCTGCCGCGCATGCCGAGCTTGTCGAGCTTCTGCGCGGTGGAAAATCCCTTCATGCCCTTCTCGACGAGGAAGGCCGTCATGCACTGGCTGCCCGCCTCTTTGCCCGCGGTGCGCATGTACACCACCAGCACGTCGGCTTCGGGGCCGTTGGTGATCCACATCTTGTTGCCGTTCGCGATCCAGCGATCGCCCTTCAGCTCAGCGCGACACGCCATCGAGCCGACGACGTCGGAGCCCGCGCCCGGCTCGCTCATCGCCAGCGCGCCGACCCACTCGCCGCTGCACAGCTTCGGCAGGTACTTGCGGCGCTGCGCATCGTTCGCGTTGGCGTACACGTTGCTGACGCAGAGGTTCGAATGCGCGACATAGCTCAAACCCACCGAGCCCGAAGCGCGGCTGATCTCCTCCATCGCGACGAGGTGCGCGAGGTAGCCCATGTCGCTGCCGCCGAACTCGGAAGGCACGGTGATACCGAGCAGGCCCATCTCGCCGAGCTTCCGCCACAGGTCGGCCGGGAACAGGTTGTCGTGATCGATGCGCGCGGCGCGCGGCGCGATCTCGCTTTCGGCGAAGCGGCGGACCGCGTCGCGGAGGGCGTCGATATCGTCGGAGATCGGGAAGGGGCGCATGCGGATCCGAAGTGGGAATCAGACGAGGAACAGCATCGCGGGGATGCCGAACAGAAGGGCGAGGGCGAGGCCAAGGGCGATCCAATCGCCGACGGTTCGCTTGTAGCGCACCTGCGGTGTGGCGCGGATGATCGCGGCGTAGTCGTTCGCGAGCACGCGGCGGCCCTTCTCGCACCAGATCAGGTACAGGATCCAGCCGTGGAGCAGGGTGCCCACGGGAATCGCGAGCAGACCGAGGATGGAGATCGGGGTGCCGACGAACTTTACCCATGGCGCCAGCGTTCGATAGCCGAAGGCCAGCGCGCCGGCCGCCGCCGCAAACAGCGCGATCAGCAGGCCGCCACCGACCACGCCGGCCATCTGCCGCGCGTTGCCGGGTACCCCATCGTCGCCGGGCAGCAGGGTCACCAGCAGCGCGAGTAGCATCAGCGCCGCACCCAGCCCGAACAGCAGTCCGACGGATTTCAGCTGTCGCTCGTGACCGATATGCGCTTCGCGGATCGCCACCGCGTCCGGCGCCGCGCGGTCGGCGAACTCGAGGTTCGCCGCCGGCGGACGGTACGCATCGTCGGCGCCGAGCGTCGGTTCATGGCGCCCTGCGCTCATCCTCAGCCCTTGCGTCCCATGAACTGCGGACGCGCCGAGCCGAGGTGCGGCAGCTTGAGCTTGCCGATGCTGTTGATGCGCTCCTCGGCCATGCGGTCGGCGGCGCGGAAGGTCGGGATGCCCTCGCGCTTGCTGATCTCGAAGATGCGGCCGAGGTTGTAGTAGATCGTCCGCATCATGCGCATCGCGCGCTCGCGGTTGTAGCCGTCGATCTCGAGCGAGACGTTCATCAGGCCGCCCGCATTCACCGCGTAGTCCGGTGCGTAGAGGATGCCGCGCTTCTCCACTTCCAGGCCGATCTCGTCGTTGGCGAGCTGATTGTTCGCGGCGCCGCAGATGATCTTGCACTTCAGGCGGGGCAGGGTGTTCGCGTTCACCGTGCCGCCCAGCGCGGTCGGCGAGTAGACGTCGGCATCCACGTCGTAGATGTCGTCCAGGCCCACGGCCTCGCAGCCGTACTCGTCGACGGCACGCTGCACGGCGTCCTTGTTGATGTCCGTGACGAAGACCTTGGCGCCCTTCTCGCGCAGCAGCTTCACGAACTCCATGCCGACGTGGCCGACGCCCTGCACGGCGTAGCTGTACTTGCCGACCTCTTCGTTGCCGAACTTGACGTTCAGCGCGGCCATCAGGCCCTGCACGGTGCCGTAAGCGGTAAACGGCGAGGGGTCGCCCGAGCCGCCGTGCACCTGGTGCACGCCGGTGACGAACTCCGTCTCGCGGAACACGTATTCCATGTCGTTGACGTCGATGCCGACGTCCTCGGCCGTGATGTAGCGGCCGTTGAGCGAGTTCACGAAGCGGCCGAAGGCGCGGAACAGCGCTTCCGACTTGTCCTTGTTCGGGTCGCCGATGATCACGGCCTTGCCGCCGCCGAGGTTCAGGCCGGACACCGCCGCCTTGTAGGTCATGCCGCGCGAGAGGCGCAGCACGTCGTTCACCGCATCCTGCTCGGTGGCGTAGGGCCACATGCGCGTACCGCCCAGCGCGGGGCCGAGGACGGTGTTGTGGATGGCGATGATGGCCTTCAGGCCGGCGTCGGGGTTGTGGCAGAACACCACTTCCTCGTGGCCGGTCTTGGCGAGGGTTTCGAAGATCATTCGGGGGCTCCGGGTGGGATCAGGCAGGGGTAAGTGCTTGATCCAAAAGCAGGATGCAGAAAAGGCAATGCCGCCGGAGGGCCGGCGGCGGCGCGCATTGTAAAGCAATTGCTCTAGGCGGGTTCCGGGCTTCACCCGGCCGACGCAGCGTTCCGCGGCACGATCCGGGAATGCCCCCAGGTCTCACGCGCTCCCGCCCGTCTCATCCGCCCGATGCTGAAGCGCTGGAGGCGGCGCTTGCCCGGCATCTGGCCGGCATCGTTCGCCGCGACCCCGACGCGCTGGGTCGGTTCTACGACCTCACGCTTGGCACGGTGAATGCTCTCGTGCACCGCATCCTGGCGCACCCGCAGGACACCGAGGAGGCCGTCGTGGACGTGTACCTGCAGGTCTGGGAATCCGCCGGACGCTGGGACCCCGCGCGCGGTCCGGTGCTCGCCTGGCTGAGGCAGCTCGCGTGGTCGCGCGCGCTCGACCATTACCGCCGACGCCATCGCGACTGGCAGCGCCGGGGGCTGCATCCGATCGACGCCGAGCAGGCGTATCCGTCGGCATGGACGGACGAGCCCGACGCTGACCCGATGGCCCGGCATTTCGACGCCACCACCGCCGCAGCCGCACTCCGCACGCTCGCTCCGGCGCAGCGCGAAGTGCTGTCGCTGGTCTTCGGCGAAGGACTAAGCCACGCCGATGTGTCGGCACGCACCGGCTGGCCACTCGGCACCGTCAAATCGCACGCTCGCCGCGGGATGGCCGCGCTGCGCCGCGCCATGGGTTGGGAGGGAGGTGAGGGATGAGCCCGGACTACACGCCCGACGATCTGCTCGCCGCCGCACAGGCGGGGCTGGTCCCCGATCTTCCGATGTCGTCCGACGTCGCCGGACGATTGCGCGCGACGCTGCTCGCGCGCCTGCCGTCACCCGCGATGCGCGTCACCCGCGCGTCGGAAGGCGAGTGGCTCGCCGTCCTGCCGGGCGTGTTCATCAAGCGGTTGCGTGACGATGCGCGGGATGGCACGGAGACGAATCTTTGGCGACTGGATCCTGGTGCCGCCCTCCCGCCGCATGGGCACCACCTCGATGAGGAGTGCCTCGTCATCGAGGGCAGCGTCGTCCAGAGGGGCATCGAGTACCAGGCCGGCGACTACCTTCTGGCCCCGGTGGGCTTGAGCCACGACGCCTTCGAGTCGCCGCGGGGTGCCCTGTTGCTCATTCGCGGCGAGCGCTTTTCGCGCCCGTCACCCGCCCTGCACGACTGACGCGTCGCCCACTGCATCCAGACGGAGGCGTCGCGTCGTACTCCTGCACGACCAGCCCAGCCTTCCGGAGGCGTGCCTCGTGCGATCCATCGTCCCACTGCTCCTTCGTGCCGTCGTCGGCGCGGCCACCTCGGCCATCGCGACCCCGCCAGCGCCGTCCGTCGGCGCTACCGCGCCGTCCGCTGCGGCCGACGTCATCGACCCACGCGCTGCATTGCTGGCCCGTGCGCTCGCCAGCCCGGTGCCGGCTTGGCGCCGCGGCGACCTGCTCGTCGACCGCTTGAACCGGGGGCTCTACACCTACGGTCCCGACGAGCCAGGCCGCAGCCACTGCGACCTGAACTGCCGTCGCTACTGGCCGCCCCTGTATGCGGAGCCCGGCGCGAAGCCCGTGGGTCCGTTCACCCTGGCGACCGGCGAGGAAGGCCGCCCGATCTGGGCCTGGCGCGGCCGGCCCCTGTATCGCTGGACCGGCGACCGCGGCCGCGGTTCAGCGCGCGGCGAAGTGGTGAACGAATGGTTCCTCGTGCGCATCC
>JBOFQO010000249.1:0-4303 GCA_051660925.1 Silanimonas sp.
GGCAAAGACCACTGGTTCACCGCCGAAGAGGCCAAGGCTGCCGGCTTTGTCGACGAGATCGTGAGTGCCACGCCCGTGGCGGCCATGGCCTCGTTCGACCTGTCCAAGTTCCGCGACGTGCCTGCCGCCGTGCAGGCCCGTCTTGTTTCCGCAAAGCCCGCGCACGATGCGCGTCCCGGGGCTGCCGCCTCGAATCCCATGGAGTCGTCAATGACCACCCCCGCCACCCAAGAGCAAATCGAGGCCGCCCGCGCTGAAGGCGCCCGCGCCGAAGTCGAGCGCCGCAACGGCATCGCCGCAGCGTTCAAGCCCTTCGCTTCGCACGAAGGCATGCCTGAACTGCAAGCCGCGCTCATCGCTGACGCCACCGTCACGGTCGAAGCCGCCAACCAGCGCATCCTGGCCAAACTGGCCGAAGGCGCCAAGCCTGCTGCGGGCGGCTACGTGGTGCGCACCGTCGAAGACGAGCGCGACAAGATCGTGGCCGCAGGCGTCAACGCCTTGCACGCCCGCGCCGGTATCCTGGGCCGCGACGGCAAGCGCGTGGCCATGGAACAGGGCAACCCCTTCCGCGGCTCCACCCTGCTCGACATGGCCAAAGCCAGCTTGGCCCGTGCCGGTTTCAAGACCGAAGGCATGGACAAGATGCAGATCGTCGGCGCCGCGTTCACGCAAAGCACCAGCGACTTTCCCATCCTGCTCGAAAACACCATGCACAAGGCCATGCAAGCGGCCTATGCAGTGGCGCCGTACACCTGGAACCGCTTCTGCAAGCAAGGCAGCGTGAGCGATTTCCGCCCGCACAAACGCTATCGCGTCGGCAGCTTGAGCAACCTGCAAAAGGTCAATGAGCTCGGCGAGTTCGTCAACAAGACCATCCCAGACGGTGAGCGCAGCACGATCGCTGTCGACACCAAGGGCAACATCATCAACCTGTCGCGCCAAGCCATCATCAACGATGACCTGGCCGCGTTTGTGGGCTTGGCCGCTGCTCTGGGCACGGCTGCGCGCCGCACGGTGGAAGCCGATGTGTATGCCGCGCTGGCGCTCAACGGTGGTTTGGGACCTGTGCTCGACGACGGCAACCCGCTGTTCCATGCTCGCACTCCAATCGGCAACAACATCGGCACGGCCGCAGCGCTGTCCACCGCATCAATCGATGCCGACCGCGTGTTGATGGGCTCGCAGCGCGATGTCGGTGGCAACGACTTCTTGGATCTGCGCCCCAGCATCTTGCTGGTGCCGCTAGCCCTAGAAGGCCTTGCCAAGGAAATCAACGCGCAAGAGTACAACGACGAGTCCAACAAACAGCAGCGCCGCCCCAACAGCGTTCGCGGTTTGTACAACGACGTGATCGGCACGCCTCGTCTGACAGGCACGCGCCGCTACTCGTTTGCCGACCCGTCCGTGGCCCCCGCTATGGAAGTCGCCTTCCTCGACGGCAACGACGAGCCCTTCCTCGACATGGAGCAAGGCTTCACCGTCGACGGCAGCGCCTGGAAAGTGCGGCTCGATTTCGGCGTGGCCGGCATCGACTACCGCGGCGCAGTCACCAACGCCGGCGCCTGATTTTCTCAGGCACTGCAAGCAACTTCTGAAGGAGCATCAACGTGACGACTCGATTCAAGCAAATGGGCGATGTGCTCGACCACACGCCCGGCACGGCCGTGGTGTCGGGCCAGGTGCTCGTCATCGGCACCCTGGTGGGCGTGGCCTTGGCCAACATCGCTGCCGGCCAAACAGGTTCGGTGCAAGTGGCTGGCGTGTTCGAACTGCCCAAGGTGCCTGCCGATGTCATCGCGCAAGGCGCCCTGGTGTATTGGGCGGCTGGCACCAGCCAGATCACCACCACCTCGGCTGGCAACACGCTGGCGGGCAAAGCCGCCTACGCGGCAGCGGCGGCCACCACCACGGTGCAAGTGCTGCTCAACGTCTGAGCTTCAAGCCCAGCGCAGCGCCGCCATGCCCACGACTTACGCCGCCATCGAGCAGCACCTGGGCGCCGCCACCGCGGCAGCCCTGGCCAATGCCACGATGACGGCAGGCGTGCTGACCATCGACGGCGTGTACGACACCATCGACGGCCAGCCCGGCATGGCCGGCGGCAGCATGCAGTCGCAGCGCAGCCAGTTCGTCTTTGCCACCGCCGCGCTCGGCGCTGCGCTGCTGGCCGAAGACGACATCGTCACCATCGCCTATCGCGGCAGCACCTTGTCGCGCCGAGTGGCCCTGCGCACCGATCACGAGCCCATCGGCCAAACGGTGCTTGACTTGGCCTTGGCCTCGTAACCATGGCCACCGCCCACATTGCTGTGCGCAGCGCCGTCGTGGCCGCCTTGAGCGCCCCGCCGGCCTTGGCCAACGGCAACATCTACGTCGGCCGCCGCCGCACGCTGTCCAAAGCCGACACGCGCGCCCTCATCGTGCGCCTGGCCGGCAGCGACAGCAACCCCGGCGCCATCCGCGGTGCGCCGGTCGATTGGCGCACCGGCGTTGTCATCGAAGCCTACGCCCGCGAGTCCACCGGCGACCCTGAGCAGGCCGTGTGGGATTTGCACCAGCAGGTGTTCGATCGCCTGCAAGCCGACAGCACCTTGGCTGGCGCGGTCGATGACATCGCCACGCCCAGTTTTGGCGAGGCCGACCGCGAAGACGAAGACGACGCACTGGCCGCCATCACCGCCCTGTACCCCGTTTTGCACCGCACCACCGCCAACACCCTCGTGGTGTAAGCCCCACCGAAAGACGCACCATGCCCAATCGCTACGTTCGCAACCTCGCGGTGCTTGCCGAGATCGAAACCACCTACGGCGTCGACCCGGCGCCGCTGCCCGCGGCCAACGGCATCCTCATCAGCGAAGCCAACATCAACCCGCTGAACGCGCAAAACGTCGACCGCGATCTCGTGCGCGCCTACTTCGGCGCCAGCGAGCAGCTCGTCGGCGTGAGCTATGTGGAGATGGATTTCAAGGTCGAGCTGGCCGGCGCTGGCGCTGCCGGCACGGCGCCCGCCTGGGGCCCGCTGGCGCGCGCCTGCCTCATGGACGAAGATGTGCAGGCCACCTACGTGGCCTACACCCCGCTCACCGACGGCCAAGAATCCATCACGATCTACTGGTACGACTCCGGCCTGCAGCACATCGCGCGCGGCTGCCGCGGCACGATGCAGATCATGGCCAAGGTCACCGAGCGGCCCACCATGATGTTCGCCTTCAAGGGCCTGCTGGGCACTTTCAGCGCGGCTGCGGTGCCGCTGCCGGCCTATGCCAACTGGATCAAGCCGATCGTCGTCACCGACACCAACACCAACGACCTGACGCTCGGCGCCACGCTGGCGGCCGGCGCCATCACCGGTGGCGTGCCCTACCCCAGCACTGGCCTGGAAATCGACTTCGGCATCCAGAACGAATTCATCCCGCTCGTGGGCGGCGAAACCGTCGAAGGTGTCGACCGCAAAGTCACCGGCAAGATCGAGCTCGACCTCACCGCCGCGCAAGAAGTCACCTTCGGCAACGACGTGCGCAACAACACCTTGCGCGCTGTGAGCATGCAGCACGGCACCGTGGCCGGCAACATCGTGCTCATGCACTGCCCGACTGTGCAGTTCACCAACTGGCGCAAGGCCGAGCTGCAGAAAAAACGCCTCATCGGCTACGACATGACGATGGTGCCCCTGGTCGGCAACGACGAGATCACCCTCATCGTCAAGTAAAGGCCGCCCATGTTCCAACTCGATCAAAGCCCGTCGTACTGGTGGCCCGTTGAGCTGCACGTTGTGCACGCCGACAAGCCCGGCCAGCCCGACAAGCAAACGCTGGAGCTGCAGTTCCGCCGGCTCGATGCCAGCGAGCGCGAGGCCTTCATTGCCCGTATCGGCGCGGAGAAGTTGAGCGATCGCGCCGTGTGCGAGTCGGTGGTGCTGGCCGCCCGCAAGGTGGCCGGCGCCGACGGCAAAGAACTGCCCAGCGACCCGGCCTTGCTCCAGCGCTTGTGGTCTGTGCCCGGCCTGTGCGGGGCCACGGTCACCGCGTTCTTCGAGTCCTGGGCGCCGGCCGCCGAAAAAAACTGACCGAGGCCGCCGAGCTGTGGGCGCGCGGCGGCTTCGAACAACCCGACATCGCCCAAGTGCGCGAAAGCATGGAGCGCTTGGGCGCTCCACCTGAGGCGGTTGCGCAATGGCTCACCGACCTGGAACAGCAGCAGCGAGACAAGAAGTTCAGCGTATGGCCCGAACACTGGTATGCGATGCAACTCTTCTGCGCCATGGAAACGCAGTGGCAGGTGGTGATCTCGCCCAGCGGCC
>JBOFQO010000250.1:0-22822 GCA_051660925.1 Silanimonas sp.
GAAGGACGCGACCATCGACAGCCTGCTGGCGCGGCCGGCGTAGGCCCCGCGCTTCCGGGAATCGATTGGCCTTCGTTGGCGATGCTGGCGCGGCTCAACGCCTGGGCGATCGTCGAGGTCGCCAACGCAGACGAGCGCCCACGCTGGAACCCCGGCAACTTCTCCGGTGAGACCTTCGCCGCGCCTCAGCGCGGCGCCGACGCCGCCTCCCAGCGATCCAGCCACTGATCCAGCTCACGGTAGAAGGTCCGGCTGTTCTCGCCCTTCAGGATCCAATGGTTCTCGTCCGGGAAGACCAGCAGGCGGCTCTCGACGCCGCGCCGCTGCAGCAGCGACCAGTACTCGAGCGTGTTGTTGAGCGGCACGCGGAAGTCCTGCTCGCCGATGGTCACCAGCACGGGCGTCTGGAAGTTCGCGGCCTTCAGCATCGGGTTCTGCGTCACCCACGCGCCGCCGCGCTCCCACACCGGGCCGCCGGCGTTCTGCTCGCGGCTGTAGATGATGTCGGAGGTGCCCCACTGCGCTTCCGAGTTGACGAGGCCGGCGTGGCTGACCAGGCAGCGGTAGCGCGTGGTCGTGCCCTGCAGCCAGTTCGCGAGGTGCCCGCCGTAGCTGGCGCCGCCGGCGCACTGTCGCTCGCCGTCGACAAAGCCGAAGCGCTCAATGGCGACGTCGGCGGCCTGGTTGATCTCGTTGGCCGGACCCTCGAACGGGTCGCCCTGGATGCCCTGCGCGAAGGCCGCGCCGAAGCCGGTCGAGCCGGTGTAATTCGTCAGCAGCACCACGCGGTCGCCGCCGGCGATCAGGTGGTAGTTCCAGCGGGTGAAGAAGGTGTCGCGCCACATGATGTGGGGGCCGCCATGGATCAGCACGAACAGCGGGTAGTCCTTCGCTGGGTCGAAGCCCGCCGGTCGGACGATCATGTTGTGGATGCGTGCGCCGCGCTCGCTGTCGAACCAAAAGTGCTCGACCGGCGCGAGATCGAGCAGGGCGGCCTTGGCGCTGTTGAAGGCACTGATCGGCGTGTGGCCGCCACGCGGACTGATGCGCACGACCTCCGGCGGATTGATCGCGCTGTCGAAGTTCGCCACCAGCACGCCTCGGGCGCCATCGGCGACCTGCAGGCCGGTGTAGACGCCGCGGTCCATGTCGAAGGCGCGGCGCGCTTCCGCGTCGCCGATGCGCGCGGTGAACACCTTCTCGTGGCCGTCCTCTTCGGCCGTCATCCACAGCGTGCGGCCGTCCGCGTCGATGCCGAAGGTCGAGACCGCGAGGTCCTTGGGCAGCGCGACGGTGGGGCCCGCTTTCGCTTGCGGCCACGAGAACGTGGCGAGGCGCGTGCTGTTGTAGACGCGATCGCTGCGGGGTGTGACCTGCGCGACGAGGTGACGACCATCGGCGCTGAACTGCGGGCGGCCGTAGCTGTCCTGCGCGCCGATGGCGCCGCTGCCGGTCACGCGCTCCGCCTCGCCGCCGACGGCCGGTACGCGGTACAGGTCGGTGTGCGTGTTCGCGAACGCGGCGCGGTGCCGATTCACCGTGGCCGAGAACACGACCGCGTCGCCATCCGGCGTCCACGTGGCGTCGATTTCTTCGCCCGTCTCGGTGAAGCGGCCGCCGAAGCCGAGCTGCTTCACGAGTGCGGAGGCGGCGAGAAGGTCCTTCGATTCGCCGCCGGCCACCGGCACCACGAACAGCCGCTGCTGGCGATCGTCCAGCCAGCGGTCCCAGTTGCGGATCGGGAAGCCGGTGTACACGCGCACGTTGTCCTTGCGCGCCTTGCGCTCGGCGGCGATGCGCACGTTGTCGGCGTCGTTCATCGTGCCCGGGAACACCGTGCTGACGAACAGGATCCGCGTGCCGTCTGGCGAGAACTGCGGCGTGCGCGCGCCGGTCGAGATCGAGGTCACGCGGCGCGGCTCGCCGCCCTGCGCGAGATCGATGACGTAGACCTGCGGCGCCGCGTCGCCCTCGCGCTGCACGGTGTAAGCCAGCTGCGAGCCGTCCGGGCTAAACACCGGACCGGCCTCGGCCGCCTTGCTGAAGGTGAGTTGGCGAGGTGGGCTCTTGCCGTCGGTCGGCAGCAGCCACAGGTCGGCGCTCTGTTGCGTCGGGTCGTAGGTCGGCTGGGTGGCGACGACCGCGGCGAACCGGCCGTCGTGCGATAGCGCCGGCGGCGACAGGCGAGCGAAGGTCCACAGGTCCTCGTGGGTCATCGGGCGGCCGGCGGCCGACGCGGCGCCGCTGCTGAACACGGCAAGGGTGGACAGGACGGCCGCCGCGCGGGTGGCGCGGGGCAGGGCGAGGCGACGCAGCAGGCTCATGCGGGTTCCCGTGGGTGGCGAACGGACAGACAGCGCTTGAGCATCGCCCAAAACCGCCCGGCGGCGCGTAGGCCTGAAGTGAGGGGTGGGTTCAGCCCGGCCCGGCCGCCCGGGGGTATCCTGCGCGCCCTTTCCCTTTCGGCACGCAGCGATGCGCCTGAACAAGTACCTCTCCGAGGCGGGCTACTGCTCGCGCCGCGAAGCCGACCGTCTGATCGGCGAAGGCCGCGTCACCGTCAACGGAATCCGCGCCCGCGTCGGCGCCGAGCTGGGCGAAGGCGACAAGGTCGCCGTCGACGGCCAGAACGTCTCGCAGCGCGCGCCGGGGGCCGCGAACAAGCGCCGCCACGTCTACATCGCGTACCACAAGCCGGTCGGCGTCACCTGCACGACCGAAGCTGACGTCGCCGGCAACATTGTCGAGGCCATCGGCCACGAGCAGCGCATCTTCCCGATCGGCCGCCTCGACAAGGACAGCGAAGGGCTCATCCTGCTGACCAGCAACGGCGACATCGTCAACGAGATCCTGCGCGCCGAAAACAGCAAGGAGAAGGAGTACCTCGTTGGCGTCAACAAGGACGTGACCATGGAATTCCTGCGCGGCATGGCGCGCGGCGGCATCGCCATGCATGGCCAGACCACGCTGCCGTGCAAGGTGTCGAAGATCGGCCCTGTGGGCTTCCGCGTCGTGCTGACGCAGGGGCTCAACCGGCAGATCCGGCTGATGTGCACGCACTTCGGCTACCGCGTGAAGCGGCTGTTCCGCAGCCGCGTCGTCAACATCCAGATCGGCCACCTGAAGCCGGGCCAGTGGCGCAACCTCACTGACGCCGAGCTGCGCGGACTGCTGCCGAACCGGACGGAGTGGTAGTCCGGCGATCGCAAGCGACCGCGGTTCCCATCGATCGGCGCGGCGGATCAGCCCAGCGCTGGCAGCACGAAGGCGAACACCGCGCCGGTGATCGTGGCCAGCACCGAAGTGACGTAGAGGCCGTTCGACCAGCGCCGCAGCCGCAGGCAGGCGCGGGCCAGCGCCGGGTCGGCCGGGCAGGGCGCCGAACGCGCCCGCCACAGCAGCGCACCGGCGACGAGCAGCGCGAACACCGCCACGCCGAACACCAGCCCTTTCCGCTCCGACAACCAGATCAGCTGCGGCACGGCGGTGACCAGCCCGGCCAGCGTCGCGCCGGCGCCAAGGCTCACCATCACCGCCGGCAGCACGCAGCACACCAGCGTGCCGGTGCTGGCCACGAGGGCGCCGAACGCGCCCCACAGGCCCTGCTTCCCAGGCGCCAGCAGGCCGCGCAGCGTCGGGTCGGCCTCACTCATCCGTGACCTCAGCCTTGATCTGCGCCACGGTCGCGTCGGTGCGTTGGATGCCGACCACGGTGTAGCCGGCGTCGGTGAGCAGCTTCGTCGCCGTCGCGTCGGCGATGTCGGCGCCCTCCTTCAGCTCCACCGCCACCAGCTTGTCCTCGAGGCTGACGAACACCTCGCCGGCGGCGGGTTCCTTCTTGAACGCGCGGGTGATGCCGTCGGCGCAGAACGCGCAGACGAGGCCGTTGACCTCGATGCGCAGGCTGCGCGCGTCGACGCTCGACGTTGCGGACAAGCCGCCGAGGACGAGCAGGGCGGCGAGGGCGCTGCGGGGAGAAACGCTGCGAGACAAGATGCTGTGCGAGACGGGAGTGCGGAACATGGGTTTCTCCTTCGGGCGGCCGTCGTGCGACCGCGAGGGTGGGTTCAGAGGTTGAGCATCAGGTTGGCGAGCGGGCGGCCGTCGGCATCGGCGCCGACCTCCAACCACCAGCGCGTGGTGAAAAAGCGCAGGACGGCCGCGGGCTTGATCGCGTTGTCGGTCGCGTTCGTCGTACGCATGCCCTTCAGCACGACCCATGTGGCTACGCGATCCACGTCGTGCTCGTAGGGCGCCCAGCCAATGGCCGCGGTGTCGAAACGGTGCGACCAGCCATCGCCTTCGTGCAGCTCGCTGACCAGCGAGGTGTAGACGCGGCGCGTCTCGTAGTCGAGCTGCAGCCCGACGTGGCGGGCCAGCCCACGCCCGAGGGTGGTGCGGCCCTCGCCGAGCCCGCCCCAGACGAAGGCATTGGCCTGGGCCGAAGGCAGGTTCCAGCGATGCAGCAGGTGCGCGGCGCGCATGTAGCCGAGTTCGAGCTCGCCACTGCGCTCCAGTTCGGTCGCGCGAAGGCCGCCGGCCGACACCGACCAGCGGAAGCTCGGCGAGAAGGTGTAGCTGACGCGGTCGACGTCGGGCTCGTGCTCGGCCATCAGCATGTGGCCGTCGGCGTATGAGATGGGTCGGGCGAGTGTCGGCGATGCCAACGCGACGGCGGCGAGGGCCAGCAGGCTCCGCGGAACAAGGGGGTGCATGGGAACTCCGTAGCGGCAGGCGCGGCGGCCTGCGGTCCAGATCCGTCGGGCCGAAGCGCGACGGGGCGGGCGACGGGTTCAGGCGATGGGCGGACGCAGCAGCGCGGCGTGGTGCCAGCTCGCCGCCGGAACGGCCAGCGGGGCGAGCCGCGGGGCGATGACCGGCCGGGTCGCGACGACGAGAGGGAGCACGCCGACGCTCATCGCTTGGGCACAGGCCCAGCGGCACAGCTCGCCCAGCGGTGAATCGCCACAGCAGCCTGCGGCCGGATCGGCGGCCTCTTTCGCCAGCGTGCCGTCGGCATCCGCCACGGCGGCGTGGCAGGGCGGCACGTCATCGGGACGGGCGTCGTGGGAGTCGAGGGCGAGGTCTCTTGCGGTCGCGCCTTTCGCATCAAGGGCGTGCTCCGCGGCGGCCGCAGCGCCCGCATGCATGGCGGCGACGGCACTGGCCTGCAGCGCTACGGAGAGCGCGAGTACCAGGTGCAAGGCGGTGCGCAGCAGGGGCGTCAGGGAGAGCGGCATGCGGTCCCAGTCTAGCGGGCTGGCGGACCGGGCCTGAACCGCGAAGTTCCCGCCTTAGACAAAAAAGTTGGCTTTCGTCAAGAAAAGCCGTATGGTGACCCCCGCTGAGCTTGCCGGGTCACGGTGAATTGTGTCCCGATGCGGTAGATCGATGATCCGCTACATCGCCCTTGTGTTGCCTCCCAGCAGACAGCCGCCGGTCCTAAAACCGGTGAAAACCTCAAAACATCGAATCTGTTCTTAGGAGACAACTCATGTCCGATCGTCAGACCGGCACCGTCAAGTGGTTCAACGACGCCAAGGGCTTCGGCTTCATCTCGCGTGAAGGCGGCGAAGACCTCTTCGTGCACTTCCGCTCGATCCAGGGCTCGGGCTTCAAGACGCTGAAAGAAGGCCAGAAGGTCAGCTTCACCGTCGTGAAGGGCCCGAAGGGCCTGCAGGCCGACGCCGTCCAGGCGCTCTGAGCCCTACCGACGCTTGATGCGTGACGAACCCCGGGCTTGCGCCCGGGGTTTTTCTTTTTGAAGGAGTCATCCCCCATGCAGATCGCCGAGCGCACCGTCGCTTCCTTCCACTACACGCTGACGAGCCCGGAAGGGCAGGTCATCGACAGCTCGCGCGGCCGTGAGCCGCTGCCCTACCTGCACGGCGTCGGCCAGATCGTGCCGGGCCTCGAGAAGGCCATGGTTGGCCGCGCCGCCGGCGACCGCTTCCAGGTCGTCGTGCCGGCCGACGAGGGTTACGGTGAGAGCAACCCCGAGATGATGCAGTCGGTCCCGCGCGCGGCCTTCCCGGCGGACGTCGAGATCGAGCCCGGCATGCAATTCGAGGCCCAGGGCCCGATGGGCCCGGTGACCGTGGTCGTCAAGTCGGTTGACGCTGACACCGTGACCATTGACGCCAACCACCCGCTCGCCGGCATGCCGCTGCACTTCGACATCGAAATCGTCGAGGTCCGCGAAGCCTCGGTCGAGGAAGTCCTGCACGGCCACGTGCACGGCGCCGGCGGCCACGAGCACTAAGCCCGCGAGGCTTGGCTGGGGTCGCGGCATTCGAGCCGCGGCTCCAGCACAATCTGGTTAAACTTACGTTACCCCGCGCCCGGCGCGGGGTTTTGCGTTTCCCGGCCAGGACGGCCCCGAATCCCTCTCCCTTTCGTCTCCAAGGAACCGAGATGCGCCGCATTTCTCCCAAGACCCTTCACCGCCATGCGCTGGCCCTCGCCATCGCCATGACCCTGCCGGCCCTCGCGCTGGCGCAGGATGCCGCCCCCGCGGACGAATCGACGGATGCCACGACGCTGGACACCATCACGGTGACCGCCACCCGTCGCGCCGAAAACGCCCAGCAGGTGCCCATCGCGGTCAGCGCGGTCGACGGCGAGAAGCTCGACGCCATCCGTTCCGGCGGCGACGACATCCGCTTCCTCGCGGCGCGTTCGCCCAGCCTCAACGTCGAATCGTCGTTCGGTCGCGTGTTCCCGCGCTTCTACCTGCGCGGCCTCGGCAACACCGACTTCGACCTCAACGCCTCGCAGCCGGTCTCGCTGGTGTACGACGACGTCGTGCTCGAGAACGTCACGCTGAAGGGTTTCCCGGTGTTCGACGTCGACCGCATCGAAGTGCTGCGCGGCCCGCAGGGCACGCTGTTCGGCCGCAACACCCCCGCCGGCCTCGTCAAGTTCGACTCGGTCCGTCCGGACTTCGAGACCTCGGGCTACGGCCGACTCTCGTACGGCAAGTACGACACGGTGAACGCCGAAGCCGCCATCGGCGGCGGCCTCACCGAAACGCTGGCCGGTCGCGCTTCGGCGCTATACCAGCGCCGTGGCGACTGGGTGGACAACACCTTCAGTGGCACGCGCCGCAACAACGCCGTCGAAGGTTATGAGGACATGGCCTTCCGCGGCCAGCTGCTGCTGCAGGCCAGCGAGGACTTCGAAGCGCTGCTCGGCGTGCAGATGCGTCGCCTCGACGGCACGGCGCGCCTGTTCCGCGCCAACATCCTCGGCGCCGACGGCCGCCTCGTCCCGGGCTTCGACCCGGAGAAGGTCGCGATCGACGCGCTGAACCAGCAGGACCTCGACACCGATGGCGTGTCCTTGCGCATGAGCTGGAACCTCGGCTCGGCGACGCTGTTCTCGATCAGCAGCCTGAACCACGGCGAGCTGGCCTCGCGCGGTGACATCGACGGCGGCTTCGGCGCGGTGTTCCTGCCGAGCGGCGGCGGCCCGGGCCTGATCCCGTTCCCGGCCGAGTCCGGCGACGCGGCCGAGGTCCGTCAGGCCACGCAGGAGCTGCGCCTCGCCTCGAACGGCGACAACGTCGTCGACTGGCAAGCCGGCCTGTACTGGTTCGACGACCGCGCCGACATCGAGAGCATCAGCTACGACACGCTGGGCGGCGGCGTCGTCAACGCGCTCGCCACGCAGCGCCAGGAAAACACCGCGTGGGCGGCCTTCGGCTCGGTCGACTGGGCGGTGAGCGACACCTTCGTGCTGCGCGCCGGCTTGCGCTACACCGAGGACGACAAGGACTTCACCGCTCGCCGCGTGTTCGGCGCCTTCGGCGCGCCGCCGATCGCCCCGATCACGGTGAACCCGTCGGACGAGAACGTCAGCTGGGATCTCGCCGGCACGTGGACCGTCGCCGAGGACGTCAACCTCTACGCCCGCGTGGCGAAGGGCTTCCGCGCGCCGTCGATCCAGGGTCGCCTCGCGTTCGCGAACGCGGCGCTGCCGGCCAACCAGCTGGTCACCGTCGCTGATTCGGAAGAAGTGCTGTCGTACGAAGTCGGCATGAAGGTCGCGCTGTTCGACAACCGCGCGCGCCTGAACCTCGCTGCCTTCAACGCCACCGTCGACAACCAGCAGCTCACCGCCGTCGGCGGTGCCGCCAACTTCAACAGCCTCCTCAACGCCGACGAGTCGTCGCTGCGCGGCTTCGAAGTCGACCTCGAGGCCTACCTGACCGACCAGCTGCTCGTCACCTTCGGCACCGGCTACAACCGCACCGAGATCAACGACGCTGACCTGACGACGGCGATCTGTGGCAACCCGCTGGGCTGCCTCGTCACCGACCCGACGATCGTCGTGGGCGGCGCCACGCTAGCCCGTATCGACGGCAACCCGCTGCCGCAGGCGCCGGAGTGGACGACGAACTTCACGGCTCGCTACGGCATCCCGCTGTCGGACGACTCGGAGCTCTACGTCTACACCGACTGGGCCTACCGCAGCGAGGTGAACTTCTTCCTGTACGAATCGACGGTGTTCACTGGCGCGCCGCTCCTGACTGGCGGCGTGCGCGTGGGCTACAGCTGGGGCCTCGGCCAGTACGAGGTCGCTGCGTTCGGTCGCAACATCCTCAACGAGATCGAGGCCGTCGGCGGCATCGACTTCAACAACCGCACCGGCTTCATCAACGAGCCGCGGACGTGGGGCGTGGAGTTCAAGGCGAACTTCTGATCCACGGCGAAAACGGCGGGACATCGAAAGCGGCCTTCGGGCCGCTTTCCTTTTGGGTCGGGCGCGACCTTCTCGCATCGCCGAAGCCCGTCGCGGTAGGCTTCGGGTCCCGAACATGGAGCCCGCCGATGACCACCGCCTTCGACTTCAAAGCCACCGACATCGACGGCCGCGAGCGCTCGCTGGACGAGTTCAAGGGCAAGGCCGTTCTGGTGGTGAACACCGCGAGCAAGTGCGGCTTCACGCCGCAGTACACCGGCCTGGAGCAGCTGTGGAAGGACTACGGGGACAAGGGCCTCGTGGTGCTCGGCTTCCCCTGCGACCAGTTCGGTAACCAGGAGCCCGGCGACGAGGCAGAGATCAAGAACTTCTGCTCGCTCACCTACGATGTGAGCTTCCCGATGTTCAAAAAGATCGACGTCAATGGCCCGAAGGCGCACCCGCTGTTCAACTGGCTGAAGAGCGAGAAATCGGGCTTCCTCGGCACCGAGGGCATCAAGTGGAACTTCACCAAGTTCCTCGTCGGGCGCGATGGACAGGTGATCAAGCGCTTCGCGCCCACCGATAAGCCAGAAAGCCTGCGCAAGGACATTGAGAAGGCGCTGGGCTGAGGGGCAGGTCGAACTCCGCAAGATCCGGCACGCGCGACGCGTCGGGGGGTGGCGGAATGGCGCCACCCCAAACGGAGGAGCCGACGGACATGAAAACGACGAAGCACTACGACGCGCGTGTTCAGGCGGTGGTTGCCGCCGTGGCCGATGCGCTTGAGAACGGCCGCGAGCTGCCCGACCTTGCCGAGCTCGCAACACGCGCTCATTTCTCGCCTTTCCACTTCCATCGCCTCTGGCGTGCACTGACCGGCGAAACCGTTGGCGGCACCGTGCTCCGCCTGCGCCTGCTGCGCGCGATTGATCTATTGGCCGACGACTCGCGATCGATCACCGACATCGCGCTGGCGGTTGGTTTCGGCAGCTCTCAGGCCCTGGCACGCGTGGTGCGCGAACGTCTGGCGACGACGCCTTCCGCCCTGCGCGATGCGACGGCGCGCGATGCGGCACGCGCCGCGCTGGCGGCGAACCCGCCGATGACGCATGCGCCCTGCCGGGTCGAGGTGGTGTCGCTGTCGCCGTTCCGAGCGCTTCTGCAGCGCGCGGTTGGCGGTGACGAAGCGGTGGCGGCCGCGTTCGGTGCACTGTTCGAGAAGGCGGCGTTGGAAGGGCTGCTGGAGCACGTGGCCGGTCTCTGGGGCATCGATTGGGACGATCGCCGCGACGTCGACGAAAGCGAGTGCCGGGCCGACTGCCTGCTCGCGATCACCGACGCTGCCGTGGCGACGTCTACGACCCACTGTGGTGGCGGCCGCTACGCCCGCATGCAGGTGACGGGCAGCTACGCTGGGCTTGAGCCGGCGATCGATACGTTGCTCGCCGATTGGCTGCCTTCGAGCGGTGAGCGTCTGCGCGATGCGCCGATCTTGCTGAACTACCTCGACGATCCGGAAACGACACCGGAGGCGGCGCTCCGCACCGACATTCTCCTGCCGCTCGAGGGCTGACTCAGGCTTGCGCCCGCGGTCGTCCGAGGCGCATCCGCACGGCGCCGATCGCCACGCCCATCACGCCAAGCACGATGATGACGCCGAGCAAGGCGATTGGGATGAGTACCAGCGGCGGATCGATGTCGTCGAGCGCATACAGGGCGATGGCCGCTGCCACGCCCAGTGCCGCAGTGGCGATCACGGCCATGGGCACGGCGGCAAGGCCGGCCCAGGCGTCGCCGGTCCAACGTGCCGCGGTCCCTGATCGACCGTGGCGCATCCAGGCGTAGCCGCCGGCCACCGCGCCGGCGACGATGAGCGCGCACAGGCTGGACCATTGGGCGTGCGAGAGGCCGCTGTAGCCTACGAGGTCGTCGGCGATCAGGGGCAGCAAGCCGATGCTCAGATCGACGACGAATGCGAGCACGCCGAAGAACACCAGCGTGCCGACGATCGCGTTCCTTCCGACATCGGCCTCCGGGGCGGGTTCGGCCTCCTGCATCCGCATGGCGGAGCCGAACAGGGCGCCGACGCCTATCGCAGCGGGATGGATCACGCTCAAGGCGGCGCCGATGAGCACGAAGCCGATCGGTGACATGGCCTCGGCGACGAGTCCGTAGGCCATCGAAGGAAGCCAGGACGCGATCGCGCCGATAGCGACGGCGACGCCGCCGGTGAGGAGTGCCGCGCCCGGCGCGTGACCAACGCGGTCGGGGCGGCGACGCTGGCGGTGATGAGCCACAAGGAGCACGACGATGGCGCCGAGGGCGAGGCCCAGCGCGCCGGACGACGCCTGCACGGCGAGCAGCTCGGCGTGCGTTTCCAAGGGCATGTCGTGCGTGGCGAAGCGGCGCAGGCTCAGGCCGAGACCGATCACCGTCAGGGTCGCGCCGACGACCAAACTCCAGCCCGCGGCAGCGAAGGGGTAGCCCAGCGAATCGCGCTGCTTAACCATGCTCACTTCTCCACGAAGGCGCGTTCGAACACATAGTGCCCGGGCTGGCCGATCTTCGGCGAGGCCACGAAACCGCGCGCGTCCAACAGCCGTCGGAAATCGGTCAGCATCTGCGGGCTGCCGCAGATCATCGCGCGGTCGGTCGCGGGGTCGATCTCCGGCAGGCCGAGATCGCGCTGCATGCGGCCGCTCTCCATCAGCTCGGTGATGCGGCCGTGGTGCTTGAACGGCTCGCGGCTGACGGCGGGGTAGTACAGCAGCTTCTCGCGGATCTGCTCGCCGAGGTACTCGTGCTGCGGCAGCTCGCGCTCGATGTAGTCGCGGTAGGCCAGGTCGGCCTCCTCGCGCACGCCGTGGGTGAGGATGACCTTGTCGAAGCGCTCGTAGGTCGCCGGGTCGCGGATCACCGACAGGAAGGGCGCCAAGCCGGTGCCGGTGCCGAGCAGGTAAAGGTTGCCGCTCGGATGCACGTCGCTGATGAGCAGTGTGCCGGTGGGTTTGCGAGAGATCAGCAGGCTGTCGCCGGGCTGGATGTGCTGCAGCCTTGAGGTGAGCGGGCCGTTCGGCACCTTGATCGAAAAGAACTCGAGGGTTTCGTCCCAGTTCGGGCTGGCGATTGAGTAGGCGCGCATCAGCGGCTTGCCCTCAACCTCAAGGCCGATCATCACGAACTGGCCGTTTTCGAAGCGGAAGCCGTCGTCTCGGGTGCAGGTGAAGCTGAAGTACGCGTCGGTCCAGTGGCGGACGTCGAGGATGGTTTCGGTGATGAACGCGGTGGACATGCCGGAAAGCGTCGACGGGAAGCCGTCATTGTGGCATCCGGCGGCGCGTCAGAACCCCGGAGGTGCCCATTTGCGCGTTTTCCTGCTGCGTCGCAGCAGTCGAAGGCAGCGGCTGAGGCGAAAAGCGCTGTTTTCGCGACTTCGATCACGGCTTCACAGGGCCTTACTTTTCGTTCAGGCGCGGGTTACTGTAGGGCCGCTGCTCCGCTTGGGTCACAGTGAACCGTGGCCGGGTGTGCTGATCCGACCGATCCGCTGCATCGACGCAACGATTCCCCGGGCAAGCAGTAGCGGCGCGACGTCTGCGCTGTTCCTAACCAGCCAATGTTCGAGGAAGCATAGCAATGTCGGATCGTCAGTTCGGGACCGTGAAGTGGTTCAACGATGCCAAGGGTTTCGGCTTCATCACGCCGGAGAACGGACAGGACGTGTTCGTCCACTTCCGTTCTATCGTCGGGAATGGCTTCAAGACGCTGAAGGAAGGCCAGCGCGTGAGCTTCAAGGTCGTCGCCGGCCAGAAGGGCATGCAGGCCGATGAGGTGCAGGTCGCCTAAGCCGCCTGCTCAGGGCAAGCCTCCAAACCCCGGGCCCGTCCCGGGGTTTTTTTCCGCCGCGGCTCGGACCACACTGGGGCATCGATTGGAGGCTGTGATGGACGTGCTCTACTTTTCGCCGGGCAGCGCAAGCCTCTGCGTGCACTGGCTGCTGCTGGAGATCGGCCGACCGCATGAGCTGCGGCGCGTCGACCTGTCCGCCGGCGAGCAGCGCTCGGCCGAATACCTGACGCTCAACCCGGGCGGTGTGGTACCGACCTTGGTGCTCGATGGCGAGGTCTACAACGAATCCGGCGCCCTACTGCTGATATTGGCCGACCGCTATCCGGAATCCGGCCTGCTTCCGCCCACCGGCACCGCCCCGCGGCAGCGGGCCTATGAATGGATGCTGCTGATGGCCAACGGCCTGCAGCCGCCCTTCCGCGCTTGGTTCTACCCGCACGAGCCCGCCGGCGAGGCCGCGCAGGACGCCGCGAAAGCCGCCGCCGGCCGGCGCATCGAGGCGTTCTTCGATCGCGTCGACGCCCATCTTGCGGCGCATGGCCCGCACCTGCTGGGCGAGCGCGTTTCGGCCCCGGATTTCTTCCTCGCCATGCTGTGCCGCTGGTCACGCAACATGCCGAAGCCAGCGACCGAGTGGCCGGCGCTGCGTGTCTTCATCGACCGCATGCGCGCCCGGCCCAGCTTCAAGGCGCTCTGTGAGCGCGAAGCGCTGACCGAGTGGCTTGCATGAGTGGCGCCGCGCCGATGCAGGTCATCGCGGGCCTTGAGCCGGCCGAGCTGTGTTGGCGCGTGGACGTGGACGTGCTGGTGGTCGAGTTCCGCGGGCGCCGGCATTCGCCGACGCACATGGCGAGCTGCTGGCGCGCGGTGCAGGAACTGGCGGCTGATCGCAGCCTCGGCAAGGTGCTAGCCATCGACTTGATGGACGATGAGCCGCTCACCGGCGAGCAGCGCTCGGCCTTCATTGGCAGTCTCGGCCTGGATGTGTTCGCCGGGCGCCGCTGGGCCTACGTGGCGCGCTCGGTTGATCGTGTGAGCGCCTACGAGGCCACCCAGCTCGATGCGCAGGAGCAGGGGCTGGACGTGCGCGTGTTCAGTTCGCTGGCCGAAGCTGAGCTGTGGGTGCGCTTCCCG
The DNA here is from genome assembly GCA_051660925.1 of Silanimonas sp. GTDB lineage: Bacteria > Pseudomonadota > Gammaproteobacteria > Xanthomonadales > Xanthomonadaceae > Silanimonas. The sequence continues at coordinate 13,669 of JBOFQO010000250.1, forward strand.
GGCTGAGCGCCGCCGTGGGTGGCGCAGACGGCGTGCTCTCGCGGCTCGACTAAACTGGCGGTCTACCCACAGCCTGCGGCCCACGCCGCTCCGCCATGACCGTCATCAAACAGGACGACTTCATCCAGTCGATCGCCGACGCGCTGCAGTACATCAGCTACTACCACCCGGTCGACTACATCAAGGCGCTGGCCAAGGCCTACGAGAAGGAGGAGAGCCCCGCGGCCAAGGACGCGATGGCGCAGATCCTCATCAACTCGCGGATGTGCGCCGAAGGCCACCGCCCGATCTGTCAGGACACCGGCATCGTCACCGTCTTCCTCGAGATCGGCATGGATGTGCGCTGGGACGCCGCGCTTTCGGTCGAGGACATGGTCCACGAGGGCGTGCGCCGCGCCTACCACCATCCAGACAACAAGCTGCGCGCTTCGGTGCTGGCCGACCCGGCGGGCAAGCGCACCAACACCAAGGACAACACGCCGGGCGTCGTGAACATGAGGGTCGTGCCGGGCGACACCGTCGACGTCATCGTCGCCGCGAAGGGTGGCGGCTCGGAGGCCAAGTCGAAGTTCGCGATGCTGAATCCGTCGGACTCGATCGTGGACTGGGTGCTGAAGACCGTGCCGACCATGGGCGCGGGCTGGTGTCCGCCGGGCATGCTGGGCATCGGCATCGGCGGCACCGCCGAGAAGGCCATGCTACTGGCGAAAGAAGCGCTCATGGAGGAGATCGACATTCAGGACCTCATCGCGCGCGGGCCGAGCAATCGCGCCGAGGAGCTGCGCATCGAGCTCTACGAGAAGGTGAACCAGCTCGGCATCGGCGCGCAGGGCCTCGGCGGCCTGACCACCGTCCTCGACGTGAAAGTGAAGGACTATCCGACCCATGCGGCGAACCTGCCGGTCGCGTTGATCCCGAACTGCGCGGCCACGCGCCATGCGCACTTCACGCTCGACGGCAGCGGCCCGGTGATGCTCGATCCGCCTTCGCTGGAGGATTGGCCGGAGCTGACCTACGACGCCTCGAAGGGGCGTCGTGTGAATCTTGACGGGATCACCAAGGACGAGATCGCGAGTTGGAAGCCCGGCGACGTGCTGCTGTTGAACGGGAAGCTCTTGACCGGCCGCGACGCCGCGCACAAGCGCATGGTCGACATGCTCAACAAAGGCGAGCCGCTGCCGGTGAGCCTCGCCGGCAAGTTCATCTACTACGTCGGCCCGGTCGATCCGGTGCGCGATGAAGTGGTCGGCCCCGCCGGCCCCACCACCGCCACGCGCATGGACAAGTTCACCGGCCAGGTGCTCGAGGCCACGGGCCTGTTCGGCATGGTCGGTAAGGCTGAGCGTGGCCCTGTGGCGATCGAGGCGATCAAGCAGCACCGGAGCGCCTACCTGATGGCGGTCGGCGGTGCGGCGTATCTCGTGTCGAAGGCGATCAAGGCGGCGAAGGTCGTCGGTTTCGCGGATCTGGGCATGGAGGCGATCTACGAATTCGACGTGAAGGACATGCCGGTCACTGTCGCGGTCGATTCGCGCGGCGAGTCGGTGCATACCACCGGCCCGGCCGAGTGGAAGACGAAGATCGCGAAGGGCCTCGGCATTCCGGTGGTCATGGAGTGACGACGCCGGTGCGACTGTCGCGTGTGCAGCGCCTGCCGGTATGGCTCGTTCAGGGCGGTATGTCGGCCGAGGTTTTCTCGACGTGACCCGCCGGCCGACGTCGCCGGAGATCCCCGGATTGCGTCGTGCGCTGCTCGATTTGGCCGCCAGCGATGCCGCTGTCCGGCATGAGCTGGAATCGGAAGGCGTCTTGCAGGGCGGCTACCACCCGCGCATGGAGGCCGTGCATCGCGAGAACGCGGCGCAGTTGCGCGTGCTGCTCGCGCAATACGGATGGCCCAACGAACTACGGGCGGGTGTTGACGGTGCCGAGGCCGCTTGGCTGATCGCGCAGCATGCCATTGGCGAGCCCGTATTCATGCGTGAGTGCCGTGACCGGCTCGCGGAGGAAGTGGATGTCGGACATGCGCCCAAGTCGCAACTCGCTTACCTCGATGATCGCGTTCGCGTGTTCGAGGGCCGCCCTCAGCGTTTCGGTACGCAGTTCGAGATCACTCCGGACGGCCCACGACTGTTTCCAGTCGAAGATCCTCAGCATCTCGACCGGAACCGTCAGGACGCCGGGCTGGGGCCGGTCGCCGCGCGCCTTGCCAGCGCCCAAGATGCGCCGCGTCCAACCGCTGCCGAGTTCGCCGCGCAGAAGGCCGACGAGCGCCGTTGGCGCGCCGGGGTTGGCTGGATTTCGGCGGACGACACCTGAAGCCTGCCTTTGAATCGCTAAGCGCGCTCGGTCTGCAGGGCGATCAGGGGCGGCGTTCGATCATCCGAACACCCGCCGCAGCAGGTCGGTGTTGCGCGCTGCCGGGTTGCTGCGGATCTGCCGCTCCTGCCCGGCGATGACGTGGAACAGGCCATCGATGGACTTGTTCGTCACGTAGTCGTCGAGGTCGAGTGCCGAGCGTCCGTCGCGACCGCCGCCTCCGAGCAGGGCGCCCAGTGCGCCGCCGCCCGCGCGATCGGCGAAGGCCTTGTACTTCTGGGTGACGCCAACGCTGGCGGTCTGCTGCACGACGATCGGTCGGAAGGAGCTGAAGAGCTTGTCGCCGGCCGCACGGCGGAAGAAGTCGGTGGCCGAGGTCTCGCCGCCGCGCACCAGGCCGATCGCGTCCTGGATGCTCATGCCGCGCACCGCGTCGCCGAGGATACCAGCGGCGGAAGGCACGGCTTTCTCGGCCGCACGGTTCATGGATTCCTCGAAGGCATCGACCCGCGCGCCCTGGCCGGCACGACGGGCGATGTCGGCGATCTGGCGGATGCGCTCGGGCACCAGGATCTTGACCGCCGCATCGCGAAAGAAGCCGTCGGGGCGGCCGAGCTGGCGGATCGAGCGGTCGACGCCCTGGGCCAGGGCTTCCTTGATGCCGCCAGCGGCATCGCTCTGATTCAGGGCACCCGCGCCCCGAGTGGCGCCGAGGCGCCCCAGGGCGCGTTCAACACTCGATTGCGCCAGCACGGCGCCCGGCAACAGCAGGGCGGGCGAAGCGGCGAGGGCAAGGACCAGGGACCGGCGGAACGACGAGGGCGTGCTCATGGCGGCGACTCCGGGGGCGGGCCCCCAGAATACGCCTCCGTCAGCGACCTCGCTGCCCCCGCGGCCGGCTTACCAGGCGTAGCGCAGGCCGGCGACGATCTGCCGCGGGTTGCCGAACAGGATGCCGCGCGTGCGGTCGACGATGTACTCGCGATCGGTGAGGTTCTTCACCGCGACGTAGCCGCTCCAGGCGCTGCCGATCGGTTCGTAGTTCAGCGTGGCGCTCCACGTGGCGTAGCTGTCGATCTGGCCGAACTGGCCGTCGCCGTTCACGGCGGGATGGCGCGTGTTGGCGAAGTCGGCCCACTGCTCGCCGACCTGCTGCACTTCCGCCGACAGGTCCCACGCCCCCTGCACGTAGCCGACGCGGAAGGTGGTGGTGAGGTCCGGCGCGTAGGGCAGGCGGTTGCCGGCGGCGCTGCCGTTCGCGGCCGCACCGGTGTCGACGCGGCGCAGCACGGTCGACTGCTCGGCGGTCGGCAGCCACGTGACGGCGAGGTTCGCGTAGAACTCGCCGCTGCGGCGCTGCAGCGCGCCGCGGTTCATACCGGCGGCGAACTCGAAGCCGGCGTACTCGGTTTCGCCCTGCGCCAGCGGCGTGCTGCCGCCGGCGATCGAGCCGACCACGACTTGGTTGTCGAAGTCGGTGCGGAACGCGGTGGCTTCGATGTCGATGCCCTGCCAGCGCGCGCGCAGGCCGAACTCGAGGTTGAGGCTGTCTTCGGCGTCGACGGCGACGCTGGTGCCGTTGCCGGCGATCAGGTCCTCGACGCGCGGCGGCGCGAAGCCCTCGTGCGCCGAGGCGAACAGCACCACCGCGTCGCTGGCGATCCAGTTGGCGCCGAGGCCCCAGGTCGTCTCGGCGACGTCCTCGGCGCCGCCCAGGCCGCCGGGCAGGCGGTTCAGGCGGCTGAACTCGATGTCCTCGCGGCGCAGGCTGGGCGTCAGCTGCACGCGGCCGAAGTCGAAGGTCGTGGTGGCGAAGGCGGCGAGCGCCTCGGCGGTGCGCAGGTTGTTCTCGACGATGGTGCCGGTGCGCGCCGCGGGCGTCGTGCCGTTCACCTGGAAGCGCACCTGGTCTTCCTCGTGCCAGCGCAGGCCAACCTCGCTGCTGCCCTTGGTGCCGAAGGCGCTGCGGTCCCACGACAGGCGCGTGTCTACGCCCCAGGTGTAGTAGCTGCGCAGGCGGCCCTGGGTCGAGTTGCACAGCGCCGGATCGACGCGCTCGCCGCGGAAGCGCGCGTCGCGGAAGGCCGTGCCGCACTGGGTGTCGGTGGTGGTGCTGGACTGGCGCCACCAGTCGCGGACGAACTCGGTGTAGTACGCGGACGTGAGCAGCTGTAGGCCCTCGCGTGGCGTCCACGCGTGGCTGATCGACAACGCGCTGTGCTCGGCGTCAAACAGGTCGTTCTCGAACGGGTAGTACTCGGCGCCGAAGCTACGGTACTCGGCATCGGTGATGCCGCTGTAGCCGACCTGCGAGTCCTCGCGCAGCGCGTTGGCGCGGAAGGTCAGCGCGTGCTGGTCGTTGACCTGCCACTGGTACTTCGCGAACAGGTCGGTCTGCTCGAGGTGCGTGTTGTCGCGGGCGCCGTCGCCCTGCTTGTGGCCGAGGTCGACCAGCAGGCCGTGGCCGCCGACGCTGGCGTGCAGCGCGCCGTAGCCGCGGGTGCCGGCGGAGAGCTCGACATGGCCTTCGGCCTCGTCCGGCGGCGTCGGGGTGATGTAGTTGATCGCGCCGGTGATCGTCTGCGGCCCGAAGCGCAGCAGGCCCGCGCCCTTCAGTACCTCGATGCGGTCGTAGCGCTGGATCGGCGCGTGGTAGTAGCTGGCGTTGTCGCCGTAGGGCGCGTACATGGCCGGCAGGCCGTCCTCGAGGATCAGCACCTTGGTCGAGCGCGTCGGGTTGCTGCCGCGGATGCCGATGTTCGGGCGCAGGCCGAAGCCCTCCTCGTCGCGCACGGTCACGCCGGGCACTTTGCGCAGCGCCTCGTTGACGGTGAGCGCGCGTGCCGACACCAGCACGCTCTGGTCGAGCGTCGTGGCGCTGCCTTCGGCCGTCTCGGGCGCAGGCAGACGGCCCACCACTTCGATCGTCGCCAAGGTGCGCTTGCCGCCGGCCGGCTCGGGGGCGGGCTCAGGGGTGGCGACGGCGGGGATGGGGGCGAGGGCCAGGGCGAGGGCGAGCGACAGGGGCGTTCGGCGGGTCATCGGAAAGGACCGGGTTGCAAATGAGAACGGTTATTATGCGGAAATGATTCCGTTTCGTCATCCCGTCCGTTCAGCGCTCGAAACCGTGGCGGCCATCGAGATTTTCTCCCGGTAGCGCGTGCTAGCCTCGGCCGTCCTTCACGCCCAGACCACGCCCGAATGCAGGCCCGACTGCCGTTGCCGGAGATCGACGCGCAGACCCGGCGGGTGCTGCTGACCGGGGCATCGGGGCTGGTGGGCGGCGCCGTGCTGAAGCAACTTCTGGCCCCCGGCGAGCCTTTCGAGGTGGTCGCTCCGACGCGCTCGCCCTTGGCGGTTCAGTCAGCGCGCCTGCGCAATGTCGTTTACGACTCGAGCACGGCGGAGCGTCGCACCGACAGCGGCCTGCGCCGCAGTCTCGCCGGGCTGCAAGCCGACATCTGGATCTGCGCCCTCGGCACGACGATGGGCAAGGCCGGCAACCAGGCCGCCTTCGTCGCTGTCGACCGCGACCTCGTGCTGAAGTTCGCCGCGCTGTCGCGGGCGCTCGGCGCCCGCCACGCCATCCTGGTCTCGTCGGTGGGCGCGAACGCGAAGTCGGGCAACTTCTACCTGCGCGTCAAGGCGGAAGCCGAGCGCGGCCTGGCCGAGCAGAACTTCCCACGGGTCGACATCCTGCGGCCCGGCCTACTGCTCGGTGAACGCGGCGAGCGTCGCCCAGGCGAGCATCTCGCCCAGCGCCTGGCGCCGCTCTACAACCCGCTGCTGCTCGGGCCGCTGGCGCGATTCCGCGCCGTCGAGGCGGTCACCGTCGCGACCGCCGCGGTGAACCTTGCGCGCGGCGGCGGCAGCGGCTGGTTCGTGCACGAGTACGCCGGCATCCGCGAGGCGGCGAAGCGCGGCTGAGACGCGCGTCTTGGGCTTGTCGCCCTGCCGCGCGATTGGCAGAGGCCGGGCGGGCCGTCCCGCCCAGCCTCCCGATGTCACGCCTTCTTCGGGCGCGCCGGCTTGGTCGGGGCCGGCTTCGTGGGCGTGCCCGCACGCAGGCCCTTGGCGACCCGCGTCACCGCGAGCGTGCGTTCGGCGCGACGGCCGAAGTGCTCGACGCCTTCCAGCAACGCCTGGACGGCGGCCTCCGACAGCGCGGCGATGAGTTTTTCCGGGCCGGCCTTCAGACGGCTCGTGATCGCGTTCGCGTCCCAGCCCGGCGACAGCGTGACCTGCGCCACCAGTAGGCTGCCGAGGACGCCGGCGCGCAGCGCTTCCGGACTAAGACTGCTGCCCTTGGCTTCGGGGGTTTCGAACAGGTCGGCAAAGCGTCCGTCGTCGATGCTTGAGAGCAGGCCGTCGATCAACTCGCGGTCGGCGTCGGCACCGCCGTCCTCGCGGAACGCGGCGAGGACCTCGCGGCCCAGGCTGACGCGCGCTTCGAAGGGTTTCAGCTTCTCGAGCTCGCTGAGTTCCTCGACGAAGCGCGGATGCACGCGGACCACTTCGAGGTCCCACCACAGCCGGCACCAGATGCGGTTCGCCGGCTGCAACCAAGCCTGGATGTTGCGGTAGTAGGCGTAGATCTTGCGGAGGTTGGCATCGGGCATGAATACGCCGCCGCTGACGCTGCCCATGCCGTTGAGATTGACGTTGACGTAGTGGTGCCACGTCGAGTCGCAGACGATGCGGCCTGGTCGCTGCGTCTGGCCTGGATACCGCACGGCAAGGCGACCGTCCCACGCGCTCACCAGGCCGAACATCCGCGGCCGCACCGGGGGCTTCCAGCCACCGCCCGCGGCCACCGCCCGCCCGCCCGCCACGCCCGAGGCGACCAGCTCGGCCGGTACGCGTGAACCGGGCGCGGCGGAACTCACCGGGAACTCGTCGAAGCTCAGTGCCGAGGCGCCGGTGCCGACGACCCAGGTGCCGCCCAGCGTGGACGGCGCGGTCACCGCGTAGCAGACGCTCTCGTGCGGGTGATCGGGCAGCACGTCGATGTCGAGCGTGAAGTTGGCGTTGCCGGTCACGCTGTCGCGGACCGCGGGCGCGCCGGGCAGCATCAGCAGGGGATGGATCGTCGCCTGCCACGCCATCGTCCCGGTGTCGGTGACCTTGTAGTGCGGGTAGATGCGCTGCGGGATGGCGTCGCCCTGGTCGTTGAATTCGTAAAGGTTGTTCGCGCCCGGGTCAACGACCGTGTCGATGCGGTCCACGGCGATGTTGACGTCGTCCTCGCGGCCCATCGGGATCGCCGACCATTCGCGCATGTGGCGGATGCGCGGCAGCCGGCCGCAGAACGGGCGGCCGATCGTCCCGTGGTCGCCAGTGGCGAACACGCCGCCGCCGCTGTTCATGAAGCGGGCGATGACCTTGAGTTCGCCGTCGCCGAGGTCTTCGCTGCTGCCGGTGTGGCGGCCGAAGATCCAGATCTGGTCGTAGTTCGCGACGGTGACCGGCGTTGCCGCAGTCTCGAAGTTGAAGTCGTTGAGCACCGCATAGCTGTCCGTGCCGACAGTGACGGGTGTCGAGTGCGAGCCGCGGCGGAAAGCGAGGGTGAGGCGTGGCTTGTTGGTAACGCCAGCGTCGATGGTCAGCGCTTCGAGCACGCGCTGCAGACCGAATCCATTGCTGCCATAGCCGAGGTCGAACTCGGTGACGATCAGGATGCGCGGAGTGCAGGGCACGCGGAAGCGGTCGATGAAGACGCGATCGATACGATCGATGCCGACAAGGTCGGCGATGCGGAGCGGATTCATTGGGGGAGTCCTTCGGTAGGCGCCGGGGGTGGGCGCCCGCACACGCTGCGCGTGTTTGCTGCGATGCAGCGTCAGCCGCGCTCGCCGCCTGCCGTAGGGAAACGCCCCGGTCCGCCGTCGGAATTCGTCGTGCAGGACGCGAGCGGCCCGCGTCCGCGCTTCTGGCCGCTCAGCCCTGCGCCAGCGTCGTGAACAGCGCCCGCGCCGCACGCAGCCGGCTCGACGCATCCGGCAGCTCGAGCTTCATGCGCAGCTTCTCCGGGCCGTCCATCGCGTAGACCTTGGGCTGGCCCTGGATCATCCGGATCACCGACATCGGGTCGATGTTCGGCTTGGCCTCGAACACCAGCCGCCCGCCGGTCGGGCCGAGGTCGAGCTTGCGGATGCCGAGCTTTGCGGCGTCGAGCTTGAGCTCACTGATGGCGAACAGGTGCTTGGCCGGGTCGGGCAGCACGCCAAACCGATCCACCAGCTCGACCTGCAGCTCCTTCAGGCGGTCCGCGGACTTCGCTGCGCTGATGCGCTTGTACTGCGTGAGCCGCGCGTGCACGTCGGGCAGGTAGTCGTCGGGCAGCAAGGCGGGGATGTTCAGCGTGATCTCGGGGCCGATCGGCGCGCCCGCGTCGACATCGGGGATCTTTCCAGCCTTGATCGACTTGACCGCGCGCTCCAGCAGCTCCGTGTACAGGCTGAATCCGACTTCGGCGATCTGGCCGCTCTGCTCTTCGCCCAGCAGTTCACCCGCGCCGCGGATCTCAAGATCGTGCGTGGCGAGCATGAAGCCGGCCCCCAGCTCCTCGATGGCGGCCAGCGCTTCGAGGCGCGTCTCGGCATCGCTGGTGAGCTTGGGCGGCACGATCAGGTAGCAGTAGGCGCGGTGGTGCGAGCGGCCGACGCGGCCGCGCAGCTGATGAAGCTGCGCGAGGCCGAACTTGTCGGCGCGGTTCACGATGATCGTGTTGGCACTCGGGATGTCGATGCCCGACTCGATGATGGTCGTGCAGACCAGCACGTTGAAGCGCTGTCGATGGAAATCAAGCATCACCTGTTCCAGCTCGCGCTCGGCC
>JBOFQO010000251.1:0-2754 GCA_051660925.1 Silanimonas sp.
GGCGTGCTCGCCGATCGGTTCGCCGTTGAGCCAGGCGCGGGTGCGGTAGTTCGCCGCTTCGAAATACAGGAACTGCCGCTCGCCGGCGCGCAGGTCCTCGACACGGATGCGGCGGTGGTACCAGAGCATGCCCTCGTACAGATGCAGCTCGGGCTCCTGCGTGTACCAGTCGCCGGGCACGCGGATCCGGCGCGCGCTGTCCCACTCGTACTCGATCAGCGGGTTCTCGAGCGCGTCCGCGCGCTGGTCGAGCGTCAGGCTGCGGCGCGGCGGGCGCGGCTTGTTCAGGCCGATCTCGAACGGGTCGACGATGTAGCGCCACTCGCCGTCGAGCGTCTGCTTGCGGCGCGCGGGCAGGTGCGCCAGCGGCAGGTCGGCGAAAGCCGGATCGTCCGGGCCGGTCCAGCCGACGGATGCGTCGCCGAAGTCCTCCGCCCAGCCGCGGTCCCGCGCATAGGCCACGAGGAAGCGCAGGCCGAACGCGGTGGCGATCGGCCGCGCGCGCACCGACAGCGTGCCGCCGTCGCCGCGGCGGCGACGCAGCTCAAGCAGGCTGCCGGCCAGCGCGGTGTCGGGGTGGGCATCGGGGTAGCGGTGCGCGATGACCCAGTCCTTCGCGGCCTCGATGCGGGCATCGAACTCGCGCGTGCCGGTGAGCTGGCGCGCCTGCAGCATCACCAGGCCGGCGAACGCGGTGGCCGAGCCGGTGATCGACTCGCGGCGCACGTCGAAGGCCTTGGCGTCGCGGCGCTGGGCGCGCGCGGCGTTGCCGGCGTAGCGCGGGTCAAGGGTCTCGTACCAGGCGCTGCCGTCGGCATCGTGCAGGCGCGCGGTGGCGCGCAGCGCGCGCAGCGCGGCCTCGCGGTAGCGCGCGTCCTTCGTCTCCGCGTAGCCGCGCAGCAGCGCTTCGGCATACCAGAGGTTGAAGCGCGGATGGATCGCCCCGGTGCTCGGGTCGTTGGGCTCGAAGTCCATCCAGAAGCCGTTGCCGTGCTGCGTAGCGACGGCGGCGTCGAGCGTGCGCAGGAAGGCCGCGCGGAAGGCCTCGCGATGCGTGGCGTCGGCGGTCTGCTGCGCGGCGTCGAGGAACAGGCTGCCTTCGATGTTTGGTCGCGCGACCTGGGTGCGCGAGGCTGGAACGGCGTCGTGGTGCGGGCTGCGGTCGGTCCATGCCCTGCCAGTGGACGGGTCGACGATGTTCAGGATCAGGCCGTCGTTGGCGTCGTACAAATGCGTGAGCGACCACGCCGCGGCGTCGGTCGCCGCCTGCGCGTAGCGCGCATCGTTCGTGGCCCGGCTCAGCGCGTACATCCCGGCGCTGCCGTCGGAGACGGTCGTGAAGTTGATCAGTGCGCCGAGACGATCGCCGTGCGCGGCGTTGAGCATGCCGGCGAGCGGGCCTTCGGCGATGCGCTGCGCCATCCACCATTCACCGCCGCGTCGCGCGGCGTCGCGCCAGCGCTCGTCGCCCGTCAGGCCGTGCGCCTCCACGAGGCCGAGCACGAGCTGGCCGGTGTGCCAAGCCGGCTCCTGCACGTGCCAGGTGCTGCGCAGCGTGTCGTAGTCGCCGCGCGCCTGGCCGTCGGGGCCGAGCGCGTGCAGCGCGGCGTGCATCGCCAGCGCGTCGATCGCGTCGAGGGTCGCGCGGCGTTCGTCGACGGCTGCGGGCGCGGCGGCAGGCGGGTTCGGCGGCGTGGCGGCTGCGGCAAACGCCGATGACGCGGGGAGCAGGGCTAACGCCAGCAGCGCGGCCGCGCGGAATGATCCGGTTCGCATCACATCACCGCTCCGATCTGCCAGGGTACGAATTCCGCTTCGCCGAAGCCGAGGGTCTCGCTCGCGCTTGCTTCGCCCGAGGCCAGCGCGATGAGGCGTTCGAACACCTGCTCGCCCATCGCGTCGATGCTCACGCGGCCATCGATGACGCCGCCGCAGTCGATGTCGATGTCGTCGGCCTGCCGCGCGGCGAGCGCGCTGTTGCTGGCGAGCTTCAGGCTGGGCACCGGCTTGGCGCCGAATACGGCGCCGCGGCCGGTGGTGAAGGCGAGCAGGGTGCAGCCGCCGGCGATCTGGCCGGTGGCGCTGCAGGGGTCATAGCCCGGCGTGTCCATGAACTGGAAGCCCGGCTCGCGCACGGTGTCGGCGTAGCCGAGCACGGCGCGCAGCGGTGCGCGGCCACCCTTCGCCACGGCGCCAAGCGACTTCTCGAGGATGGTCGTCAGGCCGCCAGCGATGTTGCCGGGCGACGGGTTGTTGTTGAGGTCGGTGCCGTGCTTCTCGGCATACGCCTCCCACCACGCCAGCTTGGCGCGCAGGGCGTCGGCGACGGCCGGCGTCTCCGCGCGCGCGAGCAGCAGGCTTTCCGCGCCATAGATCTCTGGCGTTTCCGACAGCACCACGCGCGCGCCGGCGGCGACCAGCCGATCCGCCGCGGCGCCCAGCGCCGGGTTCGCCGACAGCCCGCTCCAGCCGTCGGAACCGCCGCACTGCAGGCCCAGCGCCAGATGGGATAAGGGCGCAGGACGACGCACGTCAGCGTTCGCCAGCGTGAGCAGCGCTTCGATGTCGGCGATGCCCGCGGCGATCGCCTCGCGCGTGCCGCCGGCTTGCTGGAGGCCGAGGGTGCGCAGCCGCGGCCCGGCGTCGAGACCCTGCTCGCGCAGCAGGCGGTCGAGCTGGTTCACCTCGCAGCCGAGGCCCACCAGCAGCACGCCGCCGAAGTTCGGATGCCGCGCGTAGCCAGCCAGCGTGCGC
>JBOFQO010000252.1:0-4291 GCA_051660925.1 Silanimonas sp.
CCATGGCACGCCGGAGCACCCGTCGGACTTGGCGACCCACCGCTGCCTGATGTACCTGCGTGCAGGCGGCTCGCCGCGATGGGGGTTCGAGCGCGAGCGAGGACGCAAGGCTCCGGAGCGGGTCGATGTCGTCGTCTCCGGCCCGTTCAAGGCCAACAACAGCGAACTGCTGCGCGAAGCGGCGCTGGGCGGCGCAGGCATCGCACTGCTGCCTGACTTCTCGTGCGCAGCGGCCCTGGAGGAGGGCGCGCTGGTGCCGCTACTGAAACCGTGGCGACCGGTCGGCGCATTCGGCGACCGGATCTATGCGATCCGCCCGTACGCCGGCACTCGTGTACCGCGTGCCCTGCAGTGCTTCGTGGACTTCCTTCGCCAGCGGCTGGGTACGGACACGCGCCGCGGCCGGGTCTCAGCGTGAGACAACTGCCGGCTCCGAAGTCGTGACGCGTCCGAACACCTCGGGGGCGGCAAGCAGGTAGGCGCTCACGCGGTCGCTCACGACAGTGCCCATGTCCTGCGGCATCGGGAGGCCGTAGATCCAGTGCCGAATGCCGATGTAGAAGATGCCGCCGTGCAGCCCCCAGATCAGTTCGCGCTCGGCCTCGCTCTCCTTCGCACGCGTCGACAGGCCTAGCTCGCGCCGAGTCTCTCGCCATATGCGCGGAAGCAGCCGGGTCTGCAGCAGTTCCATGTACTGGTCGGGGATGTAGCGGTCGGACAGGCCCGAGAAGACCAGGATACGCACCCACTCCTTCGTGAGGATGACCCCGGCGTAGGCGGTGTAGAAGCGCACGAGACGCGTGCGCAGCGGCTGCGTTTGGTCGTCGATCCAGTGCTCCCACTCGCTGCGCCAGCGGCCGAGATAGATCTCCTGGTAGACACGCTCGATCAGCGCGCGCTTGCCCGGAAAGTAGTGGTAGAGCAGCGGGTGGGTCATGCCGAGTCGCTGCGCCAACTCGCGCATCTGGCCGTCCAGCCCGCACTCGCTGAAGAAGGCGATGGCGCCGTCAAGGATCTGCCGTTCGCGCTCCTCCACGGACATGCGTCGCACGGCCGGTTTGCTTCCGGATGTCGGGCTTCGCGCTGCTTCGGTGTCGGCCCGCATCGTTCGGCGGGGCTTGGGCGATGAAGTGGTCATTCCGCACAAGTCTACGCCTGTTGACCTAGTGGTAAACACCCTGTCTCACAATTGACCACTTGGTAAATACTCGCCTGTCTTCGATCAATTCCGACCCTCGCGGCGACAACTTCCAGCAATGTCCATGGATCTGCAAGGCGACCAACTGATTCGAGCGCCCCGGGCACGGGTCTGGGCTGCGCTCAACGACCCGGACATGCTGACGCGCTGCATCCCCGGCTGCGAGGAGGTGCGACGCGTCGGCGATGCCGAACTCGAAACCCGCATGCTCGCGAAGATCGGTCCTGTCCGTGCGCGCTTCGGCGGCCGGATCCGGATGTCCGACATCGTGGCCGAGCAGGGTTGCAGCATGGCCTTCGAGGGGGACGGCGGGGCAGCCGGCATGGCCAAGGGTGCATCGCAGGTCCGCTTGTCCGACGAAGGAGCCGACACGCGCCTGCACTACACGGTGCAGGCTGCTGTGGGCGGCAAGTTGGGCCAGATCGGTGGGCGGCTCATCGACGCTTCGGCCAAGAAGCTGGCCGGCGAGTTCTTCGAGGCGCTGAACGAGCAGTTGGCTCCAGCCGCGCCCGCTGCGCAAGCCGTCGGCGAACCGGCGGGGCAGGCGCTGCGAGGCACCGCCGCCCCCGGCTTGCGGCCGGCTGCTGCCGCGCTGCTGCCGGGTGCTGGATGGGCTGGCGAACTACAGCGCCTGGCGTGGTTGGCCGTGGGTGTCGCCATCGGGCTGGTGCTCGGTCGGCTGCTGCCCTTCTGAACCAAGGCCGTCCGACGATGAAGGCTGCCCGCTTCGACTACGCCCGCGCCGAGTCGGTCGCGCACGCGAGCGCGCTGCTGCGCCAGCACGGCGATGCCGCACGGGTGCTCGCCGGGGGGCAGACGCTGCTGGCGACACTCAACATGAGGCTGTCGCAGCCCGCGCTGCTGATCGATATCACGCCGCTCGTTGCACTGCGCGACATCACCGTCCGCGACGGCCATTTGTCCGTCGGCGCGCTGGCACGGCATGTCGATGTCGAGCGTTCCGAACTGGTGGCCCGTCACCTGCCCCTGCTGAACATGGCCGCGCCGCACGTCGCGCATGCCGCCGTGCGTAACCGCGGCACCTTCGGTGGATCCATCGCGTTTGCGGACCCTGCGGCCGAGTGGCCGGCATGCGCTTTGGCGGCTGATGCCGAGATCGTGACGAGCGACGGAAGTCGCGAGCGCAGGGTCATGGCAGGCGACTTCTTCGTCGACCTGTACGAGACGGATCTGCGGCCGCACGAGTTGCTTGTGTCCGTCGAGTTCCCGCTGCCGCGCCCGCAGCGGCGCTTCGCGTTCGCGGAGCTGGCGCGCCGCCACGGTGACTACGCCATCGTGGGCATCGCTATGGCGGTCGACGTGCAGGATGGACAACTGCTGGATCTGCGCATTGTGTTGTTCGGCGTCGGAGCCACCCCGATCCGTGCGCTGGGTGCAGAGGCTGCCCTGGCTGGCACCGACGGGAATGCCGCGGCGGTGGCGCAGGCCATGGCCGCGCTGGGCGACGACATGCAACCCGGCGCAGACCTGTACACCTCGGGCCCAGCCAAACAGCATCTGGCCGGAGTGCTTCTCGGCCGTGCCATCCGGCAACTGCTCGACGGGACTGCGCCATGAGCGACGGCAAGGCCCCCGTTCGCGTGCAGGTCAACGGCACCTGGCAGGAGTGCCTGGTGGAGCCGCGGCAGCACTTGGTCGACTTCCTGCGCGACGAGCTCGGCCTGCAGGGCACCCGCGTCGGGTGCGAGCACGGCGTCTGTGGTGCCTGCACGGTGCGGGTCGATGGCGAGATCGTGCGCGGTTGCCTCGTGCTGGCCGTCCAGGTCGACGGCAGCCGGGTCGAGACCATCGAAGGCCTCTCCGACGCAGGACACCTCGCGGACCTCCAGCAGGCCTTTGTTGCGTGCAACGCGCTGCAATGCGGCTCCTGCACCGCAGGCATGCTGCTCACGGCCGATGCTCTTCTCGGGAACACCCTGGACTGCGACAGGGCCGAGATCCGCGCGCATCTCTCCGGCAACTACTGCCGATGCACCGGCTACCACGCCATCGTCGATGCAGTCGAATTGGTGCGCGACCAGCGGCGTGTGCTGGCCCGCACGGTCAAGCCCTCTAGCGAGAGGGCGGGCTCATGAACGACCGCGCCGACAACAGCGTGATGGCGGGCGGTCAGCGTGCCGACCGCTACATCGGCGAGCGTGTGGCGCGCCCCAATGCCCAGCGCCTGGTCCAGGGTCGCAGCAGCACGGTCGATGACGTGCAATTGCCCCGGCTGGTGCACGTGGCCTATCTGCGCAGCCCTCACGCCCACGCGCGCATTGTGCGCATCGATGCCGAGGCAGCGCGGCGGGCGCCTGGCGTGGTCACCGTGGTGGACGGGGCGCAACTGGCCACGGTCTGCCAGCCCTGGGTGGCCACGCTGAAGCACCTGACCGGAATGCGCTCGGCACCGCAGCATCCCTTGGCCCTTGAGCGTGCCACCTGGCAGGGCGAGGCCGTGCTCGGCGTCGTGGCCATAACGCGCGCGCAGGCGGAGGATGCGATCGAGCAGGTCAAAGTCGAGTGGGAGCCGCTGCCGGCTGCCGTCGACATGGAAACCGCACTCGATGCCGGCACGCCCGTGATCCACCCGGAGTTCGGCGACAACCTCTGCTTCCGGCGGCAGATCGACACCGGTGCGGTGGACGAGGCGTTCGATCAAGCTGCGGTGGTCGTCGAGGAGACCTACCGCTTCGGGCGTCACACCGGCGTGACGCTCGAGCCGCGATCGGTGCTGGCCGACTTCAACGTCGCCGAGCGCTCGCTGACCGTCCATCACTCGCATCAGGCGCCGCACATGATGGCCGACCTGTACGCGCGCCAGTTCGGCCTGCCGGAAGCAGACGTGCGCGTCATCTGCCGCGACGTCGGCGGATCGTTCGGCATCAAGGTCCACGCCTACGCAGACGACTTCGCCACCGTGGCGATTTCGGTGCTGCTGGGCCGGCCGGTGAAGTTCATCGCCGATCGGCTGGAGTCCTTCGTCACCGACATCCACGCCCGCGAGCATCGTGTCAAGGGTCGACTGGCACTTGACCGCGAAGGCCGCATGCTCGCCTTCGAGATCGACGACCTCACCGGCATCGGCCCGTA
>JBOFQO010000253.1:0-5058 GCA_051660925.1 Silanimonas sp.
GCACCATCGGCGACGGCACGCAGGCCCCAGCCACCGGCGAAACTGAAGACGTCGAGCACAGCAGCCCCCTTCAGCCAGGGCGCGAGCCGATCGCGATTGCTGCGCTGGTCGTAGAACCAGCCCGTCTTCTGGCCCTCCAACACGTCGGCGGCAAAGCGCAGCGTGCCTTCGCGCACCTCCACCGGGCCTTCGATGGGCATCCCAACCACGCGTACCTCGTTACCCAGACCCTCGATCGCCCGCGCGCTGCTGTCGTTCTTCCAGACGATGCTGCGCGGCTTCAGAACCTTGTCGAGCGCGTCGGTGACCTCGTCCTGCAGACGGTCCATGCCGGCCGTTGTCGCCTGTGCCACCAGCACGTCGCCGAAGCGGTCAATGGTGAGGCCAGGCAGGCCGTCGCTTTCGCCGAACACCAGCCGGTAGTAGGGCGCGTCGTAGTAGCGCTCGCGCAGCGCCAGCGCTACGTTCAAGCGATGCACGAACAGCGAGCGGTCGAGGGCATGCCCGCCGCGGTCGACGAGGCGCGCAGCAATCAGCGTGTTCGGATGCGCGTAGCCGCTGCCCAGCGTCTTGCCCGCGCTGTCGATGAGCATCACCGGCTGGCCGGGCTGCAGGGCCGTCAGCGGCGTGCGTACCACGTCCACCTCATTGCTGAAGACCCACAGGTGCCCGGCACGCAGGCGGCGCTCCTCGCCCTTCTTCAGCACCAGCGGTGCGACATCGCTCATCGACAACTCCTCAGCCGGCCAGGCGCTTGCGTTCGGCCTTCTTCGCTTGGCGGTGGCGGGCGACCATGTTCAAGGCTTCGACCAGGCCCGAGAAGGCCATGGCGAAGTACAGGAATCCGCGCGGGATGTGGTAGCCGAAGCCGTCCGCCACCAGGGCAGCCCCCACGAGGATCAGGAAGGTCAGGGCCAGCATCTTCACCGTCGGATGCCGCTCGATGAAATCGCCGATCGGGTTGCTGGCAAGGATCATTACCGCAACGGCGATGATGATGGCCGCCACCATGATGCCGGTTTGGTCCGCCGGCACCATGCCGACGGCGGTGATCACCGAATCGAGCGAGAAGACGATGTCGATCACCGCGATCTGCGCGATCACCCAGCCGAACACCGCCGAGGGCTTGGTGTCGATGCCCTCGTCGTCGCTGCCGCCCTCGACCGAGTCGTGGATCTCCATCGTGCCCTTGACGAGCAGGAACAGGCCGCCACCGATCAGCACCAGGTCGCGGATGGAAAACGCGTGGCCGAACAGCGTGAACAGCGTGGCCTTCATGCCGGCGATCCAGGCCAGCGTCAGCAGCAGCGCGATGCGGGTGATGCAGGCGAGCGCCAGCCCGAACTTGCGCGCCTTCGGGCGCTGGTGCGGCGGCAGTTTGCTGACCGCGATGGAAATGAACACGAGGTTGTCGACGCCCAGGACGATCTCGAGAGTCGCCAGCGTCAGCAGGGCGATCCACAGTTCGGGGCTGGTCAGGAATTCGATCATCGGGGCCTTGCGTGAATGGAGGAGGCGAGCGCGTCGGCGCTCACAGGTAACGCGGCGCGAGGATCAAGCCCCAGCACAGCAGCACGTTGAGGTCGCACAGGAACACCGCCGCTGAGCCCATGTCCTTCGCGCGGCCGGCGAGCTCATTCCAATCGCTGCCGAAGCGATCAACGACCGCCTCGACGGCCGAGTTCACCACCTCGACGATCAGCACCAGCATCAGGCAGCCGACAAGGATGGCGCGCTCGACGCCCGTCTCGCCAAGCCAGAGGCCCAGCGGGGCCAGCAGGACGAACAGGTAGACCTCGAGGCGGAAGGAGCTCTCAAGCCGCCAGGCAGCGGAAAGACCTTTCAGCGACCATGTCATCGCTCGCCAGACCTGGAACGGCGAGCGCGGGGCGTGGCTGTCGATGCTGTCGGCCATGGCGCGCGCGATCCGGGTTCAAGGGCGGGTGAAGGCGCGGCAGTGTGCCACAGGCGGCCTCCCCGGGCCCGCGGTGCGCGAAGGCAGGACCTCCGGCACTGACAGCGCATTAACCCTGCTTTGGCATGATGCCGGCCGCCCTCCCGCGTGAAGAAGGATCGCCCCGTGTTCGACCCCGAAAAGCTCCTCAAGCAGGTGATGAACCAGGCCCTCAGCGGCCAGCTCGGCGGCAAGCAGCGCCGCCACAAGTCGAGCTACGGCAGCAGCGGCATGGGCGGATTGGGCGGCCTGCTGGGCGGCTCGTCCGGCGGCAGCGGCGGCGGCCTCGGCAGCCTGCTCGGCGGCGTGCTCGGCGGCGGCAGCGGTCGCCGGAGCAGCGGCATGTCGACGGCCACCAAGGCCAAGATCGGCATGGGCGCGCTGGGACTGGCCATCGCTGCCTACGAGCACTACAAGTCGAAGAGCGCCGCGCCGCCGGCCGCCACGTCCGCAACGCCGCAGCCGGCCTATGGCGGCGCGCCGCCGCCCCCGCCGCCGTCCGTCCCAAGCGCGTCCCCACCCCCGGCACCCGGCGCTGCCGCACCGAGCGACGCCGAGCGCGCCGTCGAGGCCATGCATCTGCTGCGCGCGATGATCTGCGCCGCCAATGCCGACGGCCTGATCGACGCCGACGAGCGCCAGCGCATCCTCGGCAGCGCGCGCGATGCCGGCCTCGATGCCGAGGACCTTGAAGCACTGGAAGGCGAACTCGCCGCGCCGCTTACTGTCGCCCAGCTGGTGGCGCGCACACGCCCGGCGCAGCGCGAGCAGGTCTATGTCGCGTCGGTGATCGCCATCGGCCGCGACACCGACGTCGAGGTGCGCTACCTCGACGACCTCGGGCAGCGCCTCGGCCTCGACGCCGCCGCGCGCGACGCGCTGCACGCCGAACTCGGACTCTGAGCGCAGCCGCGCCCTTCCACCCCACCCCATCCCTCGCCCCCGGAGTTCTCCATGCACCAGTGGTACCTCAGCTATAACGGCCAGCAGGTGGGCCCGCTCGACACCGTCAGCGCGCAGGCACAGGCCGCGAAGAATCCGAACGGCCACTGCTGGCGGAACGGTTTCGCCGAGTGGGTGCCGATCGCCGCCTGCGCCGAGCTGCGCGCGGAATCCGTTGCCGGCAACGTCACGTCGCCACCGCCGCCCGCGTTCGGCGGTGGCCAGCGCGCCGACGTCATCGACTACAAGATCTACGGCGAGGACATGCAGTTCGTCGAGATCGAGCTGGACCCGGGCGAATCGGCCGTCGCCGAAGCCGGTGCGATGATGTACAAGGACGCCGTCGTCAACATGGAAACCGTGTTTGGCGACGGCAAGGGCGCCACCGGCGGATTCATGGACAAGCTGCTCGGCGCCGGCAAGCGCCTGGTCACCGGCGAGTCGCTGTTCACCACAGTGTTCACCCACGCGGGCGGCAGCGGTAAGGCCAAGGTCGCGTTCGCCGCGCCCTACCCCGGCACCATCGTGCCGATGACGTTGTCGAACTACGGCGGCCGCATCATCTGCCAGAAGGACAGCTTCCTGGCCGCGGCGCGCGGCGTGTCGATCGGCCTGCACTTCCAGCGCAAAGTGATGACCGCGCTGTTCGGTGGCGAAGGCTTCATCATGCAGAAGCTCGAAGGCGACGGCCTCGTCTTCGTGCATGCCGGCGGCACCATCATGGAACGGCAGCTCAGCGCCGGCGAACGCCTCGACGTCGACACCGGCTGCGTGGTGGCGTACACCGACACCGTCAACTTCGACATCAAGTCGGTAGGCTCGGTGAAGTCGATGCTGTTCGGCGGCGAAGGCGTGTTCATGGCCACGCTGACCGGCCCGGGCAAGGTGTGGATCCAGTCGCTGCCGTTCTCGCGCCTGGCCGGCCGCATGATGCAGGCGGCGATGAAGCCGGGCCGAGACGAGGGTTCGGCGCTCGGCGGCCTCGGACGCATCCTCGACGGCGACAATAGCTTCTGAGAGCCGCGCTGCCTCGGCGGCGCATCTCGACAACGGAACGTCGGCGTTGCGCCGGCGTTTTCGTTGGCCGATCAGCTCGCGATGTAGGCCTGCAGCTGACCGATCTCCTGCTGCTGCTCGGCGATGACCGTCTTCAGCAGGTCGCCGATCGACACAACGCCCATCAGCACGCCATCCTCCACCACCGGCAGGTGCCGGAAGCGGTGGTCGGTCATCAGCTGCATGCAGTCTCGCGCGCGGTGCTCAGGCGTCACCGTCTTCACCGGGTGAGTCATGATCGTGCGCACCGGCGTAGTCGCCGAAGCGCGGCCCTGCAGGACGATTTTCCGAGCGTAGTCGCGCTCGGTCATGATGCCGACGAGCTCGCCGTGCTCCATCACCAGCACCGCGCCGACGCCGCTTTCGGCCATCCGACGCAGCGCCTCCAGCACGGGCTCGTCAGGGCCGACCGTCACCAGCGGGGTGTCCTTGCCGTCGAGGATCTGTCGCACGCTGCGCATGGCCTGCCTCCCGTCGTGGATGCGCCGATCATACGCCCGCACGGCGCACGCTCAAGCTGCGCGGCAGCGTCACTCAAGCCGGCGGCAAGCGCGCCTCGTCGACGATGTACAGCGGCCGCTGCTTGGCCTCAAGGTAGAGCCGGCCGAGGTACTCGCCGATCACGCCGAGGGCCATCAGCTGCAGGCCACCGAGGAAGGCGATCACCACCATCATCGACGGCCAGCCGGCCACCGGGTCGCCCCAGAGCAGGGTACGCACACCGATCCACACGCCGAAGGCAAACGCCGCGAGCGCGCTGGCCAGGCCGACATACGTCGCCGCGCGCAGCGGCACGGTCGAGAAACCGGTGATGCCCTCCAGCGCGAGGTTCCACAAACGCCAGTAGTTGAACTTGCTCGCCCCAGCCACGCGCGGCGCGCGCTCATAGTCGAAGGCTTCCGCGCGGAAACCCACCCAGGCGAACAGGCCCTTCATGAAGCGCTGGCGCTCTCGCAGGCCGCGCAGCGCCTCGACCGCGCGCGGGCCGATCAGGCGGAAATCGCCGGTATCGCGCGGGATCGGTGTGTCGGACAGCGCATTGATGACGCGGTAGAACGCCGCAGCCGTGGCGCGCTTCAGCAGCGGCTCGCCGCGGCGCTCGGCGC
>JBOFQO010000254.1:0-3385 GCA_051660925.1 Silanimonas sp.
GATCACGTCGCGCGAGGGATCACGCGGCAGGCGGAAGCGCTCGTTGCGCTCGATGAACAGCCGTGCCGCGTCGCCTTCCTTGAGCGTGGCGAGGTAGTGCGAGGCCGCGCCGTAGCGCAGGCCGTCGCGGCCTTCGAAGACTTCATGGCCGACGGTGAGGTGCAGCTCGTCGCCGATGGCCTCGCGGCTGGAGGCGATGGAGTAGAGGCGTGGCGCCAGTGGGCGCAGGGCGCGCACGAAATCCTCGGCGCTCCACGCGGCCGGATGCTCGAGCAGCAGATCCAGCAGCGGCGTGCGCTGCAGCAGCGCCGCGCTTGCGCTGGCGTCGGCGAGGGCCGCGGCCAACCGCGCGCTGTCGCTGCGCTCGGCGTGTGCCTTCAAGAGCGGGCGGTTCAGGCGCGTGAGTTCGCGACGCTCGCCCAACCATGCGCGCAGCGTGCGCGTCTGGCCGTCGATCGCCACCGTCGCCTCGCCGTCGAGCTTGGCGGCGTCGAGGATCGCCTCGACCAGCGCCGGCGCCTGCACGGGCCACACGCCGGCGGCGTCGCCGGGCGCGTAGTCGAGCGTGGCCGGGTCGATGGCGAATTCGAGATGCCGCGTGTCGCGGTCGCTGCCGCGCCCGGTCAGCCGCGTGTTGGCCAGCAACTCGGCGTGCACCGGCGCGTCGCGCGTGGCCGCGGACGACGCGTCTAGGTGGGCGGCTGGCGCATCGATGATCGCAACGCGGGGCAGCGCGGGGTTCGCGGCGCCCGTATCGGCCGGCCGCAGCGACTCCAGTGCGCGCAGCACGGCCGCGCGCCACGGGTTCGCGACGGTGTCGATGTCGACGTCGGCCTCGCCCAAGGCCACAAGGCGCGTGCCGCCGAGTTCGGCCAGGCGCGCGTCGAGCACGCGGCCGATCTCGCAGAACTTCGCGTAGCTCGAATCGCCAAGACCCAACACGGCGAAGCGCAGGCCCTCAAGCTTCGGCGCGCGGCGGCCGAGCAGGTGTTCGACGAAGCCGCGGGCGTCGTCCGGCGGGTCGCCATCGCCCTGCGTGCTGACGACGACGACGAGCTGCGTCTCGCGCTTCAGCTCGGCCAGCGGGTAGGCGTCGGCGCGCAGCAGCCGTGCCTTGAGCCCCTTCGCGCCGGCCTCGGCGAGCAGGGCTTCGGCCGCGCGCTTGGCATTGCCGGTCTGGCTGCCGTAGACCACCGTCAGGGTGTCGACCGCCGGCGCGGGCGCGGCCACCGTGGGCGGCAGGCCGGGCAGGGCGGTCGCACCGCTGAGCACCGAGTCGAGGCCGCGCGCGTGCGGCGCCGCGAGGCCGGCGAGGTAGCCCGACACCCACCACAGCGTCGCTGGGTCGAGGCCCTCGGTAAGGCGCTGCAGCAGCGCGCGCCGCTCCGCATCGAGCGGCAGCGGGGACGCGGGCGAGGGCGGGGACAGCGGAAGCGACATGGGCGCGGCGTGGGCCAGAGCGAGCCCGCAGTCTCCGGCCGCCGTGCATTTCGCGGGAAAGCGAAACCCGGCATAGGCAGATAACCGCGGCGCATGTGCCGCCAAGCGTCGCGCGCCGAGCCGCTCTCCTCGACGCATGGACCCTGCCATCGCTCCGCCGCGGCGCCTGCTCGCCGACGCCTCGCCCTCCGCCCTCGCCGCCGGCTTCGTCGCGGTCCTGGTCGGCTTCACCAGCTCGGTGGCGATCGTCTTCCAGGCCGCGACGGCGCTGGGTGCGACGCCCGCGCAGCTCGCCTCGTGGATGTGGGCGCTGGGCCTCGGCATGGGCCTGTGCAGCCTGCTGCCCTCGTGGTGGTTGCGCATGCCGGTGATGGTGGCCTGGTCGACGCCCGGCGCGGCGGTGCTCGCGGCCGGCGCGGCGGCGGGCGGATTCACGCTCGCGGAAGCCACCGGCGCCTTCCTGTTTTCCGGCGCGCTGATCCTGCTGGCCGGCGCGACCGGCGCCTTCGAAACGCTGATGGACCGCATCCCGATGGCGATCGCGTCGGCCCTGTTGGCCGGCGTGCTGGCACGCTTCGGGCTGCAGGCCTTCGACGCCGCGAGCGCGGAACCGCTGCTGGTCATCGCCATGCTCGTCGCCTACCTGCTCGGCCGACGCTGGGCGCCGCGCTACGCGGTGATCGTCGTGCTGGCCGTCGGCGTGCTGCTCTGCGCCGCGCAAGGGAAGCTGGGCTTCGATCGCATCGACGGCGCGCTGGTGGTGCCGGAGTTCGTCGCGCCAGGCTGGAGCCTCGCCGCGATCGTTAGCCTCGGGCTGCCGCTCTTCATCGTGACGATGGCCTCGCAGAACCTGCCCGGCGTGGCGGCGATCCGCGCCGCCGGCTACCCGATGCCGATCTCGAAGCTCGTGACGATGACGGGTGCCGCGACCCTGTTGCTGGCGCCCTTCGGTGCCTTCGCGCTGAACCTCTCGGCGATCACCGCGGCGATCGCGATGGGTCGCGAGGCGCACGAGGACCCCCGCCGCCGCTACGTCGCAGCCATGGCCTGCGGCGCGATCTACATCGTCATCGGGCTGTTTGGCGGCGCCGTGGCCGGCCTGCTGCTGGCCTTCCCGAAGGCGTTCGTCGCAGCGATCGCCGGCATCGCCCTGCTGGGCACCATTGGCGGCTCGCTGCACGCCGCGTTGAAGGACGAGCCCGCCCGCGAAGCCGCGCTGATCACCTTCCTCGTCACTTTGAGCGGCGTCACGCTCGCCGGCATCGGCAGCGCGTTCTGGGGCGTGGTGGCCGGCGGGCTGGCCTTGCTGGTGGCGCGGCGCGCCTGAGGCGCCGGGCATAGGGAGATAACCGCCGGGCATTTCCGGCATCGCTGCGTGCGTTTCGATACTGCGATGCATCGGGCCCCGTCCCGCCCCTGTCGAATCCGCCCCATGGCCCTGTCCCACCTCGACCGCCTCGAAGCGGAGAGCCTGCACCTGTTCCGCGAGGTCGCGGCGCAGTTCCGCAACCCGGTGCTGCTGTACTCGATCGGCAAGGACAGCACGGTGCTGCTGCACCTGCTGAAGAAGGCCTTCTATCCGGCGCGCCCGCCGATCCCGCTGCTGCACATCGACAGCACCTTCGAGTTCCGCCAGACCTACGCCTTCCGCAACGAGGTGCCGGGGCGCCTCGACGTCGAGCTGCGCGTGCACATCAACGAGGACGGCCTGAAGGCCGGCATTAGCCCCTTCATCCACGGTGCGGCGGTGCACACCGACGTCATGCGCACGCAGGGCCTGCGCCAGGCTTTGTCGCTCGGCGGCTCCGACTGCGCGATCGGCGGCGCGCGCCGCGACGAGGAGAAATCGCGTGCCAAGGAGCGCCTGTTCTCGTTCCGCGACGCCAACCAGCGCTGGGACCCGAAGCGGCAGCGCCCCGAGTTCTGGGACCTCTACAACGGCCGC
>JBOFQO010000255.1:0-1852 GCA_051660925.1 Silanimonas sp.
TGGTGCGCGCGCTGGCCGAGGCCGACCGCGCGCCGGTCGGCACGCTGCATTCGCTGTGCCACCGCATCCTGCGCGACGACCCGCTGAACGGCGCGCTGGGCTTCGCGCCGCTGGAGCTCGGCGACGGCCGCGCGCTGCAAGAGCGCTTGTCACTCGATCTTCTGCGCCGCATCGCCCACGGCGACGCGTCGCCGCAGGCGCTCACGCTGCCGAAGGGCGCGGGCGATGCCGAATCGCTGGCGAAGCGCATCCGCCTGCTGCTGCAGCCGGGGGCGACGGTGTCGCTGCCGGCCGAGCCCGATGCGTTGCGCGCGGGCGTTTCCGACGCGCTTCGTGCGTCGATCGAGCGGCTCGCCACGCGCGAGGGCCACTACAAGCGCGCCGACGCACGTCCGCTGAAAGCGGCCACCGCGCTGCGCGGCTGGCTCGACGGCGACGCGGTCGTGCCCGACGTCGCCGCCCTGCTCGGCGTCGGCGGCTTGAGCAGCAGCGTGCTGCCGCCGGCCGAGGCCCTCATCCGTGAGGCAGGCTTCCAGACCGAAATCACGGCGCTGGCCGAGGCGCTGCAGCGCCTCGGCGACGGCGAGCGCGCGTTCTGGGCGTACTGGCGGCCATGGCTGCGCGACGCGCAGGCGCGGCACGTGGCCGAGACCGGCCGGCTCGCCTTCGACCAGCTCGTCGAGCGCGTGCGCGACGCGATGCAGCGCGAGGGCTCGACGCTGCCGGCCGCACTCGCCGCGCGCTGGCCGGTGGTGCTGGTCGACGAGTTCCAGGACACCGACGCCGCGCAGTACGCCCTGCTCGACGCCTGGCAGCGCGCCGCCGCACCGCGCGGCCTGCTCGCCATCGTCGGCGACCCGAAGCAGGCCATCTACCGCTTCCGCGGCGGCGACATCGGCGTCTACCGCCGCGCCGCCCGCGAGGTCGACGCACGGCTGGCGCTGGCCGTGAGCCAGCGCTCGCATTCGCGCTACGTCGCCGCGCTGAACCACGTGTTCGCCGGTCCGCGGGCAGCGCTGTCGACGCGCGACGCGTTCGATCCGATCCGCGTTGAACCCGTCGACGCCGCCGGCCGCGCCGATGCCCACGCGCTGAGCGTCGATGGCACGCCCGTGGCGCGTCCGCTGGTGCTGCACGAGTGGCCGGACGAGGACGGCGTCGCCAGCAACGCGATGGCCCGGCCGCGCGCGCTGCGGGCCTGCGCCGAGCTCGTCGTGCAGCTGCTGCAGCCCGGCCGCGCGCAGGTCGGCAGGCGCGCGCTGGTGCCGGGCGACATCGCCGTGCTGCTGGTGTCGAACGCCGAAGTCGACGCGCTGCGCCGGCTGCTGCACCGTCGCGGCGTGCCGGTGGTTGGGCAGGCGCGGCAGAGCGTGTTCGCCACCGAGGCCGCGCGCGACCTGCGCGTCGCCCTGCGCGCCGTCTTGCATCCCGGCGACGCCGGCGCGCTGCGCGCTGGTCTGCTGCTGCCGCTGTTCGGCGTCAGCGCGGCGGCGCTGCCCGCGCTCGAAGCGGCGGGCGGGCTCGACGCCTTCCGCGAGCGCTGCATCGGCTGGCGCGCGCAGTGGCAGCGCGAGGGCGTGCTGGCCGTCGTGCACGCGCTGCTGCGCGAGGCCCTGCCGCGGATCGGCCGCGGGGCCGACGGCGAGCGCCGGCTCACCGATCTGCGCCACCTCGGCGAGCTGCTGCAGGACGAGGCGTCCACGCATCCGCGCCCCGAAGGCCTGCTCGACTGGCTCGGCCAGCAGCTCGGCGACGACGACGCGATGGCCGACGGTCCGAATCGCCTTCGCCTCGAATCTGACGCGCGCCGCGTGCGGCTGATGACCCTGCACGGCAGCAAGGGCCTCGAGTT
>JBOFQO010000256.1:0-7449 GCA_051660925.1 Silanimonas sp.
GCGGCCTTCAGGATGGCCAGCGTGGCCTCCATGATTTCCGGGCCGATACCGTCGCCGGCGGCGACGGGGATCAGGGTGGCCGGCAGCGCAGCGGGAACGTAGCGGGCCGGGGCGAGGGATTCAACGAGGACTGCGGACATTGTGCGATCTCCGAAACACGAAAATAGTGTCGTGAATAGTAAAGCGCGAAAACCTCCGCGGATCAAGAGGACGGGTGAGTCGCGCGTGAAGCCTGCCGCGCTGCGCGTGCCCGCGAAGGTCTCGAAGCCGGCAGTCGCGGCGGCCAGGGCCAGCGAGGCTGAGGCGTCGTGGACCTTTCTCAGCAACCACACCCATGTGCTCGTCTGCTTAGCCGCTGATGCGGAGCAGACGCTTCGCGATGTCGCGGCGAAGGTCGGCATCACCGAGCGCGCGGTGCAGCGCATCGTTGCCGAGCTTGAGGCGGCGGGTGCTCTGACGCGCGAGCGCGACGGGCGCCGCAATCGCTACCGGCTCGATCCGAAGCTGCCCCTGCGGCATCCGCTCGAACAGCACCGGACCATCGGCGACGTCCTGGCGCTCGTCCTCGGCAAGGGCCGCTGATCGGATGACGATGACCGACCCCGGCCAACGGACCTTGGCGGAGGGGCCGCGCGGCGGCGTCCTGCGTTGGCCCGGCGCCGAGCTCGACCTGCGATCGGCGCAGGTGCGGCGTGGCCGTCAGCTGCTCGCGCTGGATCGCTCGTCGTACGAAGTGCTGCTGGCCCTGCTGCTGCGCGCGGGCCAGGTACTGAGCAAGGACGACCTGCTGGAAGCCGCTTGGCCGGGCCGAGTGGTGTCGGAGAATTCACTGGCCAAGGCCATCAGCCGTCTGCGCCGTGAGCTCGGGGACGACGCCGGCGCGCCGCTGCAGTCGGTGCACGGTTACGGCTACCGCTGGGCCGGCGAAGTGCAATGGGCCGAGGTGGAGCGCCCGGTGACACCGCCTATCGCCGACGTGGCGCGGCAGGAGCAATGGCTGGACGCCGACGTGCCGCACCGGCCGGGGTGGATCTTCCGCCGCCTGCTGGGACGGAGTGGCCACAGCCTCGTGCTGCTGGCGGAATCGTCAACGGGGGACGCGCCGCGCGCGATCAAGCTCGGTCTCGGCGAGGACGGCTTGCGTCACGTGCGGCGCGAAGTAGCCCTGCACCGGTATCTCACGGCCATCAACCGCACCGTGCCCGGGCTCGCGCCCGCGCTGGGCTGGCAGCTGGACGAGCCGCCAGTGTTCGTCGAGTACCCGTACTTCGAAGACGGCGATTTGTCCGCGTGGATGGCGGCGCGCAGCGTCGGCGGCGGGATTCCGCTCGACCATCGCCTGGCGCTGGCGGCACAGATCGCGGAAACGCTCGGCGAACTGCACTCGGCCGGCGTCGTGCTGCAGGACCTGAGGCCGGCCAATATTTTTTTGCGCCCCGATCCGCTGCTGCCGGAAGGTTGGCGGATCGCTCTGGCCGATCTCGGCGGTGGCCACGCCTCGCCCCTGCCGCAGCTGACCGAGGGCGCCTTCGACGCCGACGCGCTGGCGGCGGACACCCGGGCCGACCGCGCGCGGCCCGAGACGGCCGTCTACACGGCGCCCGAAGTGCTGGCCGGTGGCCTGCCGACGCAGCGCAGCGACCTGTACGCGCTCGGCGTGCTCCTCTACCAGCTGGTGGTCGGCGACCTCCGGCGTCCGCTGGCGCCCGGCTGGGAGGCTGACGTTGCCGATCCGCTGCTGCGCGACGACATTCGCGTGCTCGCCGCCATGCGCGTCGATGAGCGCAGCCTCGGTGCACTGCCGTTGGTGCAGAACCTGCGGCAGCTGCCGGCGCGGCGAGAGGCCGCCGCGGCGCGCGAAGAATCCCTCGCCCGCGAGCGTGCGGCGGAAGCCCAACTGCAGCGCCAGCGCGTCCGGCTGCGCCTGCTCGGCTCAGCCACGGCGGCGCTGCTCGTGGGCCTGGGCGTCGCCAGCTGGACCGGCTGGCTGGCCCTGGAGGCGCGTCGCGATGAAGCGCTGAGGCGCCACGAGGCGCAGGCGGTGCTCGGCTTCCTCACCGATGACGTGCTGACGCGCGCCGATCCGTACCGCGGTGGCGACCCAGACATCAGCCTGCGAGCCTCTCTCGATGCGGCGGCCGCTCGCATCGACGAACGGCTTGGCGACCGGCCATTGGTCGCGGCGGCGGTGCACGATTCAGTGGCCAACGCGTTCGATGCCTGGGGCGAGTACGCGAAGGCGGCGCGACACCAGAGGCAGGCCATTGGGCTGACCGCCGCCGAGGCGCCGTCGGGCGAATCGCTCGCGGCGATGCAGCGCCGGCTCTGCCAATACGAACGCCTCGCCGGGAGTCTCGATGCGGCGCAGGCGGCCTGCGACGCCGCCGCAGAACAGGATCGCGAGCGGCTGGGCGAGGTCTCGGATGCGAGCATTGTCGAGGGCGCCAAGTTGACGTACGAGCGTGGCCGCTGCCGCGAGGTGGTCGATGTCATCGAGGCCGTCGTGACCGACCCTGCGCGTCGCCGCGGCCTGCCCGTGGGCGTGGAGGCCGACGCGTACTGGTTCATCGGCCTGTGCCAGAGCCGGATCGGCGAGGAGGGCGCCGCGGCGGACACGTTCCGAACCCTCGTGAAGCTGCGCGAGGCTGAGGTCGGTGCGGACCATCCGAAAACCGCGAAGGCGCTGTCCGATTACGCGGAAGCCTTGGCGCGGGCGGGACGCTTCGCCGAGGCGGAGGCCATCGTCGAGCGCTTGGATCGGCGGTTCATGGACCGGCTGGGGCCGGATCATCCGGATTCGCTCGCGGTCGAGTACCGGCGCGGCCTTATCGCTGTCGGACTGGGGCGCGACGACGAGGCGGTGGCAGCCTTCACCCGCGCCTACCGCGGTTGGAATCGCCGCCTGGGCGAGGGCCACGTGCTGACGGTGCTGGCCGGCTCGGAGCTCGCTCGCAGTCTGGCCCGGCAGGGCGATCGGCAGGGCGCCGGCGCGATGCTGGCTCGCATGCAGCTGGCGGGTGCGCAGGCGATGGCCGGTCGCGACGCCCGCGCCATCGATATCCACGAGCTCTGGGCCGACACGCTACTGCAGCTCGGCCGCGTCGATGACGCCGCGCGTGAACTCGAGGCGTTCAACCGCAGCGCTGCCGAGGTCCTCCCGGAGCAGCATCCGCGGATGGCCGCGGCACGCTGCCACGAGAGTCGCGTCGCGACCGTGCGCGGCCTGCTTGAGGAGGCCGGTCTGGCCCTCAGCGCCTGCCGGCTCGGGCTCGCGCGCCTGCCGCCGGACGACTATCGGCGCCGCCCCTTGGCCGACGCCGAACAGGCCGTGGACGCCGCTGGGCGCTGACGGCGTCTTCACGTGTCTCGCAACTCATTGTTTTGAAGGCTTTTCAGAACTTTTCAGAAACGCTCACGCTTGGGGAAAGCGTGGTGGCCGACGGACTTGGCATCGTCACGTCGTCCCGGGAAGGGCAGCGACGATTCGAAGGGTGGTGACACCCGTGGGCAGGGAGCCCGCAGGGACGCCGATCGCGCTGTCTGCCCCCAGGGCGATCCCTCAGGACGCGGGGTCCAGGAGTGTCAGGGGTTCAGACGACCACGAAGGCGCCGGTTCGGAACCGGCGCCTTTGCCTTTTCCGGCCTCAGGGCTGGAGTGTTGGCCGGTAGGCCGGCGGGACGCGGCCCTCGCGCAGGGTCGCTTCCACTGCCGCGCCGAGCGCCAGAAGGTCGGCCTCGGCGTAGGGCGCGCCCAACAGGCTCAGGCCGACCGGCAGGCCGTGGATCGACCCCATCGGCACCGTGAGGCTGGGCGTGCCGGCCACGGCCGCGGCGCCATACCCGGCCGACACGAAGTGGTCACCCAGCACCGGGTCGATCGGCCAGGCCGGGCCGGTGGTCGGGGCGACCAGAGCGTCGAGGCGATGGTCGCGCAGCAGGTCCAGCAGGCCCTCTTCGCCGGCCAGCCGCTTCGCGGTTTCCCTGGCCTCGACGTAGGCCGCGTCCGTGAGCGGTCCCTTGGCCTGCGCCTGCTCGAACCGCTCCTGCCCGAACCACGGCATGGCGCGATCGGCGTTCGCGGTGTTCCAGGCGATCAGCGCCTCGAGGTCGCGCACGGGCGCGCCACTGCCGGCGAGGTAGTCGTTCAACCCGTGCTTGAACTCGTAGAGCAGTACCGTGAGCTCGGACTCGCCCCAATCGCCCCAGGTGGCCATCTCGACGTCGACCAATTCCGCGCCGGCGGCACGCAGCGCGGCGAGGCTGCGCTCGGTGGCGGCGTCGAGGCCGGGATGCTGGCCCATCGCCTGGCGCAGCACGCCGATCCGCCGTCCGGCCAGCGATGCGGCAGGCTCGGCGTCGCCGGCCGTTGCAGTCCGGGTGGCGGCGAGGTGCGTGGGCGCGATCTTTCCCTCTGCGGCAGGGCCCGCCGGGTCCGTCGGGTCGACGGCCGCCAGCGCGTCCATCAGCACCGCCGCATCGGCGACCGTGCGTGCCATGGGTCCGGCGGTGTCCTGCGAGATCGAGATCGGCACGATGCCGTCGCGACTCACGGTGCCGACAGTGGGCTTTAGGCCGACCAGGCCGTTCACGGCCGCGGGGCACAGGATGCTTCCGTCGGTTTCGGTGCCCACGCCGACAGCGGCGAGGCTGGCCGCGATCGCCGCGCCGGTGCCCGAGCTTGAGCCGCAGGCGTTGCGGTCGAGCACGTAGGGGTTGCGGGTCTGCCCGCCGGCGCTGCTCCAGCCGGAGATCGAGTTCGTCGAGCGGAAGTTCGCCCACTCGCTCAGGTTGGTCTTGCCGAGGATTACGGCGCCGGCCGCGCGCAGGCGGGTGACAACGAAGGCGTCGTCCGTCGGCACGTGGTTCACGAGCGCCAGCGAGCCAGCCGTCGTCGGCAGGCCGGCGACGTCGATGTTGTCCTTCACCAGCACCGGAATGCCGTGCAGCGGCCCACGCACGGTGCCGGCGGCGCGCTCGGCGTCGAGGGCTTCGGCCTCGGCGCGGGCCCGCAGGTTCAGCGCAATCACCGCGTTGAGCGTCGGGCCAGCATCGTCGATCGCGGCGATGCGCGCGAGGTAGGCGTCGACGAGATCGGCGCTGGCGTAGCGGCCCGCGGCCATGCCGGCCTGCGCGTCGGCCACCGAGAGTTCGACCACGTCGACTTTGGCCTCGGTCTTCGGGACGGCCGAGGCCTCGGCACCCGTCGCCCCCGGCGCCGAGGCGGTGTCGGTCGGTGTGTTGTCGTCGGTTCGCCCGCCGCAGCCGGACAGCAGGGCCAAGGCGCTGGCAGTGACGAGAACGCCCGCAATGAGGGCGGGCAGGGCGCGCAGACGGTGCGGCATGGTCGGCTCCAGCAAACGGGAGCCCGATGCTAATCGCGGCGGCGTCGACCGCAGAGTGAAACGCTCAGCCGCGCAGCAGGTCCCAGGCCAGCTTGCCGATCAGCGCGGCGACGACGCCGAGGAACACCCAGCGCACGAAGCGCTGGCCCTGGCGGATGGCGAGGTGGCTGCCGATCCAGCTGCCCAGCATGTTGCCGATGATCAGCGGAACGGCCAGCACCCACACGACGAAGCCGCCGAGGGCCAGCACCGTCCACGAGCTCAGGTCGGCGGCGACGTTCGCCGCCTTCGAGACGCCCGAGGACTTCAGGAAATCCAACCCCAGCACGCTGACGAAAGCGAACACCATGATCGTGCCGGTGCCCGGGCCGATCAGGCCGTTGTAGAAGCCGCAGGCCGCGCCGACGCCGGTGGCGACGAGGGCTTCCTTCTCGAGCGGGAAGCGCCGCGATTCGACGAGGCCGAAGTCCTTGCGGAACGCGGTGTAGACGGCCAGCACGGCGCAGATCGCCAGCACTGTCCACTTCAGCAGTTCCGGGTCGAGGCGCTTGGCGAACTGCACGCCGATGGCGGACGCGACCAGCGCGCCGGCGCAGGCCGGTACGACGATGCGGCGCTCGACCGGAATCCGCGACAGGTAGTTCCAGGCCGCGACGCTGGTGCCGAGCATCGAGCTCGTGCGCTGTGTGCCGATCAGCTGGAGGATCGACAGGCTGGGATGCAGGTTGAGCATCGCCGGCGTCAGGATCAGCCCGCCGCCGCCGACGATGCTGTCCAGCAGTCCGGCGGCGAGGCCGGCCAGGGCGGTCAGCGCCAGCAGTTCGGGCGTCAGCTCGATCAGCATTCGACGCGGGCGCCGCGGGCGCGGCGCCCGGTGTGGGGCGCGTTGGGGGCGATCAGGCCGCGCGACCGGCGCGCTTGCGCTCGTTTTCCGTCAGCAGCTTCTTGCGCAGACGGATTTCCTTCGGCGTGATCTCGACCAGCTCGTCGTCGTCGATGAAGTCGAGCGCCTGCTCGAGCGTGTACTTGATCGCCGGCGACAGCTGGATGGCGTCGTCCTTGCCCGAAGCGCGCATGTTGGTCAGCGGCTTGGTGCGGATGGCGTTCACCGTCAGGTCGTTGTCCTTCGAGTGGATGCCGACGAGCTGGCCTTCATACACCTGGTCGCCTTCGGCCGCGAACAGCTTGCCGCGCTCCTGCAGCGGGCCGAGCGCGTAGGCTGGGGTCGCGCCCGGGGCGTTGGCGATCATCACGCCGTTGAGGCGCTTGGCGATCTGGCCGGCTTCCTTCGGACCGTAGTGGTCGAACACGTGGAACAGCAGGCCGGAGCCCTGCGTGAGCGTGCGGAACTCGTTCTGGAAGCCGATCAGGCCGCGCGCCGGGATCATGTAGTCGAGGCGAACGCGGCCCTTGCCGTCGGATTCCATGTTGGTCAGCTGCGCCTTGCGGGTGCCGAGCTTCTCCATCACGCCGCCCTGGTGCACTTCCTCGACGTCGACCACCAGCTGCTCGATCGGCTCCATCAGCTGGCCGTCGATCTCCTTGATGATGACTTCGGGGCGCGACACGGCGAGCTCGAAGCCCTCGCGGCGCATGTTCTCGATCAGCACCGAGAGGTGCAGTTCGCCGCGGCCGGAGACGAGGAACTTGTCGGCGTCCTCAAGCTGCTCGACCTTCAGCGCGACGTTGTGGACGGCCTCGCGCTCGAGGCGGTCCTTGATCTGGCGGCTGGTCAGGAACTTGCCGCCCGAGAGGTCCTTGTTGCCGGCGAACGGCGAGTTGTTGACCTGGAAGGTCATGGAGATCGTCGGCTCGTCGACGGTGAGCGCCGGCAGCGCTTCCGGCATGTCCGGCGAGCACACGGTGTCGGAGATCGTCAGGTCCTGGATGCCCGAGATGGCGACGATGTCACCGGCCTCGGCGGTTTCCTGCTCGATGCGCTCCAGGCCCATGAAGCCGAGCACCTGCATCACCTTGCCGTTGCGCTTCTTGCCGTCGCGGCCGATCACGGTGACCGGCATGTTCTTCTTCACGGTGCCGCGCTGGATGCGGCCGATGCCGATCACGCCGACGAAGTTGCTGTAGTCGAGCTGGCTGATGAGCATCT
>JBOFQO010000257.1:0-7738 GCA_051660925.1 Silanimonas sp.
GGCGTGCGGCCGGTGTTGGCGAGCGACTGAGTCAGCGCCGCGCGCCGTCGCGGTGCGCGATGTCCGGCCACCGGTGCCCGGGTGTGCCCGGCACCGCGCACCACCCACTTGCGGGTGGTCAGCGACTCAAGGCCCATCGGGCCGTACGCATGCAGCTTGGTTGTCGAGATGCCGATCTCAGCGCCGAGGCCCAGCTCGCCGCCGTCGTTGAAGCGCGTCGAGGCGTTGACCATCACCGCCGACGCGTCGACCTCGCGCTGGAAGCGCGTGGCCCGCGCTTCGTCGCGGGTGGCGATGGCTTCGGTGTGCTGCGAGCCGTGCGCGGCAATGTGCGCGAGTGCGGCGTCGAAGTCGTCAACGACCTTCACCGCGAGCACGAGGTCGAGGTACTCCGCGTCCCAGTCCGCTGCGGCCGCCGCCGAGGCGCCCCGCAGCAGTGGCATCGCGCGCGCATCGGCGCGCAGTTCCACACCACGCGCCGCTAGCGCCGCGCCGAGGCGCGGTCGGAACGCCTCGGCGATCGCCGCATCGACGAGTAACGTCTCCAAAGCGTTGCAGGCCGAGGGCCGCGCGCACTTGCCGTCGATCGCGAGCCGAAGTGCGGCGTCGAGGTCGGCGCTGGTTTCGACATACAGATGGCAGACACCCTTGTAGTGGCGGATCACCGGCACGCGGCTCACGTCGGCGACATGGCGGATTAGCCCTTCGCCGCCGCGTGGGATGACGAGGGCGAGGCAGTCGTCGTGCTTTAGTAGTTCAGCGATCGCGGCGCGGTCGAACACGGGCACCAGCATCGCGGCGTCCGCAGGAAGCCCCGCCGCGCCCAGCCCGGCCTGCACGGCCTCGATCAGCGCCGCGTTGCTGTGGGCGGCTTCGCGGCCGCCGCGCAACACGCAGGCGTTGCCTGACTTCAGGCACAGCACGGCGGCGTCGACGGTCACGTTCGGCCGCGACTCGTAGATCATCGCGATGGCACCCAATGGCGCGCGCAGCCGGCCGATTTCCAAGCCATCGGCGCGCGGCGCCTGCCATTCGACCTCGCCGAGCGGATCGGGCAGGGCGTTGACGGCGCGCACCGCCGCGACGAGGCCCGCGAAGCGCGCGGCGTCGAGGCGTAGGCGGTCCTGCATCGCCGCCGAGAGGCCGGCGGCTTCGGCGGCGGCGATATCGAGCCCGTTCGCGGTCAGCACCGCGGCCTCGCGCGATTCGAGTGCGGTGGCGATGGCCTCCAGCACGGCGCTGCGGGTGGCCGCGTCGGTGGCCGCGAGGCGGCGCGCTGCGGCGCACGAGGCTTCGGCGCAGCGGCGGATCAGGGCGATGTCGTTGGAGTTCACAGCCGCACCAGGTCGTCGCGGTGGATCACGGTTTCGGGCCCCTCGTAGCCGAGCAGGGCGGGCACGGCGGAACTCGGCTGCCCGGCGATGCGGCGCAGCTCGGAGGCGTCGTACTGCGCGATGCCCTTGGCGAAGGCGCGGGATTCGCCTTCGGCGAGCACCTCCACCGCGTCACCGGCCTTGAATGCGCCGTCCACGCCGCGCAGGCCCGCGGGCAGCAGCGACGCGCCGCGCTCCTTCAGCGCCTGCAGCGCGCCGGCGTCGACGCGCAGCTGGCCTTGGCTGGCCAGCGCGTGGCGCATCCAGTGGTCCTTCGCACTCGCGGGTGTGGCCGTGGCGTCGAACAGCGTGCCCGGACATTCGCCGCGGCCCAGTGCTTCCAGCGCTGCCGCCTTGCCACCGTGGGCGATGACCGTGGGGATGCCGCGCGCGGTCGCCTTCGAAGCGGCCTGCAGCTTGGTGCGCATGCCGCCGGTGCCGACCGTCGAACCCGCACCGCCAGCCAGCGCGAACGTGGCGTCGTCGATCGCCGTCACGTGCGCGAGGCGCCGTGCCGTTGGCACGCTGCGCGGGTCGGCATCGAAGAGCCCGTCGATGTCGGAGAGGATCAGCAGCAGGTCGGCCTCGACCAGCACCGCGACGTGGGCGGCGAGGTTGTCGTTGTCGCCCAGGCGAAGCTCGTCGACGGCGACCGAATCGTTCTCGTTGATGATCGGCAACACGCCGGCGCGCAGCAGCTCACGCAGCGTGTTCTTGGCATTGACGAAGCGGCGGCGGTTCTGCAGGTCGTCGAAGGCCAGCAGCACTTGCGCACACGGCACGTCGAGGAGTCGCGCCCAGGCTTCGAACATGCGCGGTTGGCCGATCGCGGCCAACGCCTGCTTGGCCGGAAGGGCTGAGGCATCGAACGAGCCCAGCAGCGCGCGGCCCGCGGCGACCGCGCCGGACGAGACCAGCACGACCTCGCGACCTTCGGCGCGTGCCTCGGCGATGAATCGCGCGATCGACAGCAGGTGGCGCGTCGACAGGCGCTCGCCGCCGGGGGCGATCAGATTGCTACCGACCTTCAGGACGGCGCGTTTCCATCGGGGCAGGGCGACAGGCTCGGACACTGGCGGCACTCGTTGTGCGGGAGATTCGAGTGGAGCGCAGCGCCGCCGAGCCGTCAAATCACTTTGGGCGCGGAGCTCATGAGCGCTACCGCACACCGCCGGTCCGCGGATTGATCAGAGCAGCTTGGCCAGCATCCCCGCGCCGGCGGCCCACACCGCCAGGGCTGTACCGAGCGAGGTCAGGAAGAAGTTCAGCAGCGTCCTTGCAACGCGGTTCTTCCACCAACCGCCGACGCTGCGGGTGTCGTCGCGAAGTGCGAGGAAATCGGCGTAGTCGGGCTTGCGCACCCAGGCCTCGACCAACGCGCTGACCGTGCCCGAACCCAGCGCCGGATGCAGGGGCGTGATCGGCGACGCGATGGCCGCGGCGAGGATGCTCAAAGGGTGCCCGCCAGCCGCGAGACAGCCCAGCGCACCGCCCACGGCCGTGATCGCGGCCCACTGCAGCAGCAGCATGCCGCCGGTCTCGATGCCGCCCTGGTGCCAGCCCCAGGCGAAGCCGCCGAGCAGCAGGGCCACCAGCACGATCGTGAACCACGGCAGGCTGTCGTCCTTGGGCGGCGTCTCGAGTTCGGCGATCTGCGTCGCGGGCGCGGCGGTGCCGGTTTCCAGCGCCGCCTTCAGGCCGGCCAAATGCCCTGCGCCCACGACAGCCAGCACGCGCTGGCCCGCATGTACCGCGCCGGTCTCGCGCAGCTTCGCGGCCATGTAGCGGTCGCGCTCGCCGATGATGGCTTCGTACAGCTCGGGGCTGGAACCCGCGAACTCCGCGAAGCTGGCCTCCAGCACGTCGCCCTTCTTGAGGTTTTCGATGGCGTCGTCTTCCACCTTCTCGTCGACGACAAGGCTGGTGAACAGGCCGGCGCCCAGCATCGAGCGCTTCCAGAAGCCGAGCTTGCCCCAGGCGCGCTTGAAGGTCAGGCCGATGTCGCGGTCGATCAGGGCCAGCGGCAGACCGCGTGCGGTGGCGCCGACGGCGGCGGCTTTCAGCTCCGCGCCCGGCTCGACGCCGAGCTGCTCGGACAGACGGCGCTGGTAGGCCGCGAGCGCAAGGTTCGCGGCGAGCAGGCCGGCCTTGCCGGTCTTGATCGCCTGCACGAGGTCGAGCTTGGCGAGGGCGTTCGGGTCGGTGAGCGCGCGATGCCGCGCCGGGTCGAGCTCGACGGCGATGACGTCGAAGGCCTCGCTGGCCAGGGCCGCTTCGACGGCGGCCACGCTCTCCTTCGAGACGTGCGCCGTGCCGAGCAGGGTGTAGCGCACACCGTCGCGTTCGACGACGGCGTGCGGTTGGTCGGCCAGCGCGGCCGGCAGAGGGGTGTCGTTCAAGTCAAGGTCCGGTGGCGCGATGGGCGAGCGATCGTTGCGGTGATCAATCGCGGAAGCGCTTGGTGAGGTCGCCGTAGGCGTCGATGCGGCGGTCGCGCAGGAAGGGCCAGATGCGGCGCACGGCTTCGCCGCGCGCGAGGTCGACGTCGCAGAACAGCACCTCCGCCGAATCGCGCGGGCTTTCCGCCAGGATCTCGCCTTGCGGGCCGCAGACGAAGCTTGAGCCCCAGAACTGGATGCCGGCGCCGCCAATGGGCGAGGCCTCGAAGCCGGTGCGGTTGCAGCTGAGCACGGGCAGGCCGTTGGCCACCGCGTGGCCGCGATGCGAGAGGACCCACGCCATGCGCTGGCGCTCCTTCTCGGCGTCGGTGTCGCGCGGGTCCCAGCCAATCGCTGTGGGATAGAGCAGCAGTTCGGCGCCGGCCAGAGCCATCAGGCGCGCGGCTTCCGGGTACCACTGGTCCCAGCAGACGAGCACGCCGAGACGGCCCACCGAGGTGTCGATCGGAGTGAAGCCGAGATCGCCCGGAGTGAAGTAGAACTTCTCGTTGAAGCCCGGGTCGTCGGGGATGTGCATCTTCCGGTACTTGCCGCGGAAGCTGCCGTCGGCGTCGAAGACCACCGCGGTGTTATGTGCGAGACCCGGAGCGCGGCGCTCGAACAGCGAGGCCACCAGCACGACGCCATGCTGCTTCGCCAGCCGCGACAGGCGCTCGGTGCTCGGGCCGGGGATGGGTTCGGCACGATCGAACTCGTCGACACTCTGGTGCTGGCAGAAGTACGGGCCGTTGTGCAGTTCCTGCAGCAGCACGAGCTTGGCGCCACCGGCGGCGGCTTCGGCGACGCGCTGCTCGATGCGCGCGAGGTTGGGTTCGGCGTCGCCCTGGTTCACTTCCTGGACGAGGGCGACTTTCAGAATGCGGGTCATGGGGTCACTCAGCAGGTTTCTCGCGCGCAGCGCTCAAGCCAGCAGGCCGGCCGGCAGCTGCATGGTGATGCAGTGCAGACTGCCGTTCTGCCAGATCAGCGGGCGGCAGGGCACGGGCACGATGGCGTGGTTCGGGAAGGCGTTGCCGAGCATCACCGCGGCGGCGGCGTCCATCTTGTCGCCGTAGGCCGGCATCAGCACGGCACCGTTGATGATCAGGAAATTCGCGTAACTCGCCGCGAGGCGACGGCCCTCGTCGATGATCGGCCGTGCCCAGGGCAGCGGGTACAGGCGATACGGCCGGTTATCGGCGGTGCGCAGGGCGGCGAGCTCCGCGCCCATCGCCTGGAGCCCGGCGTAGTGCGAATCGGCCGGGTCGTCGCAGCTCTGGTAGGTGATCGCGTCGCGCGCCGCGAAACGGGCGAGGGTGTCGATGTGCGCATCGGTGTCGTCGCCCTCGAGCGCGCCGTGGTCGAGCCACAGCACGCGCTTCTGCTGCAGCGCGTTCTCCAGCTGCCAGCTGATCTCTTGTCGCGTCAGCTCAGGGTGGCGCTCGTGCAGGCACTGCCACGTGGTGAGCAAGGTGCCGTCGCCGTCGGTCTCGATGCCGCCGCCTTCCAGCGCGAAATCGATGCGCTGGTGCTTGGCGTCCTTGAACAGGCCCGCGGCCACGAGCTGCGCAATCAGCGCATCGTCCTGCGTTGCACCGTACTTGCCGCCCCAGCCGGTGAAGCGGAAGTCGAGCAGGCGGAAGCCTGCGCCGTCGCAGAGGGTGATGGGGCCGGAGTCCCGCAGCCAGGTGTCGTCGTAGGCGGCCTGCACGAAGCGCACGCGGCCGAGGTTGGCGCCGGCTGAGCCCAGCAGTGTGCGCGCATGGGTTTCCAGCGCGGCATCCGCCACCACGATGACGAGCGGCTGGAAGCGCGTGATCGCGACGCCCAGCGCCACGTAGGTCGTCTCGACCTCGGCCAGACGCTCGGCCCAGTCGGTGCCGGCATGCGGCCAGGCGATCAGGACGGCGTCCTGGGGTTCCCATTCGGCGGGGAAGCGGAGGCTCATGGCGGGCTCGTGCGGGTGGGCGACGCCGAGGAAGGGCATCGGGTGGCGGGGGCGCATTGTCGCGCGCGAGGATGGCGGTTGGCGCAGCGTCCGCGTCGCGGACAAGAAAAAGGCGCGGCGTGGTGGCCGCGCCCCGTTCGACTCCACGTGTGGTTCAGGACTGGCGGACGGGTGCCGGGCCCTGCTCCTGCGGGGCCGCCTGGTTGAGCACGGCGTCGATCACCTTGCTGCGCTCGAAGTAGACGGTGAAGGTCGGGTAGACCCAGCGGTGGATCACCGGCCACTGTGTGCGCTGGCCGCCGCGCGGCTCGAGCTTCTGCTGCGGCGCGCCGAACTTGGCTTCGACCTGGGCCATGGTCAGGCCCCGGGTCGGCAGGTTGGCCGTCTCGCTGGCCTGGGCACGTTCGATCAGCAGGCGGTCGGCCTGGACCGGGGCGGCGAAGGCGAGCGTCAGGCTCGCGGCGATGAGGACAGGACGCAGCAGCATGGCGGGTCTCCGGGTCGTTCAGCGGGGGGCGTCTGACGATTGTGGCATTGCCGGCCGCGAAAACAACAACGCCGGCACGGGGCCGGCGTCGGTGGGCTTGGGGCCTTGGGCGCGGATCAGCGCTGGCGGGCCTTGAAGCGCGGGTTCGACTTGCAGATCACGAAGACCTTGCCACGGCGGCGCACGACCTTGCAGTCGCGGTGACGGGACTTCGCGGACTTCAGGGACGAAAGGACTTTCATGCGACACCTGTGGGCGAGTAAGGGGAAACGGGCTGGACAACAGCGGAAGCCCGCGAGTATGGGACACAAGTCGCTTCTGGATCAAGCGTTTGGCTCGCAGCGTTCAGCGTGCGCTCTTGGCGTGCGGTCTCCGGGCGGCTTGCGTCCGCTGCCGGACGGCGGCCGCCCCGTGCCGACGGCGATGCGAACGATTGCGCTGGTTCGCGCAGTCCGGGCGGGCGATGGTCGCGAATTGCGGGGGCGGTCACGTCTTCGCCCGGGCCAACGTGAACGCCCGGTCAGCGTGGCCTTTGACAACTTGTGACGTGGTCCGGCGCTTTGGACGCCCTCGGGGTGATTTTCAACCGATGTCACCCGAAGTGTGCGGTGTTTCGCGGTTTGCAATGGTTTGCATCGCGAGAGTGCGCTCCACCTGAGGACGCCCCCGGACTTGCGAGTGCGGGGGACTGATCGAAAGGACGCCACCCGGAGCGGTGGTGACGGCGCCGGACTGCGGCGCACGGAAGGGCCAGGACGGCCGCGCGGCTTCGCTGCGGCGAGCGCCACTTCCGGATCCCGACGATCGACACGGAGCGCGTTGCCCTAGCAACGACCGCCGCTTCGGAAACCAGAACCCTGTTTGGCGGCTGAGCCCGCCCGAAACCAACGCAAGCTGCCCCTGGCCGCGTCAAAACGGCCGGCCTGGGGATTCGCACGCCTGAAATCCTGGAGTCCCCGCATGACCTCTTCCTCCACCCTCCGTCGCCTGCCGCTCGCCGCCGCTCTCCTGGCGCTGCCGATGCTGGCGCAGGCGCAGTCGCTCTCCGCCACCGGCAGCGCCTCGCCCTCCGCGAACCTCAACCCGGGCGACTGGGTGCTGATCACGGTCAATACGACGAAGGCCGCCACTCCCACCAGCACCGGCGTCACCGTCACGGCCGACCTGAGCGGCTTCCTCCGCAGCACGGCGCAGGGCCTTAACGACGCCGGCCAGTATGGCGATGCGGTCGCCGGCGACGGCATCTTCACCTACCGCGAGAACATCGCCGGTGCGGCCACGCTCGGCACCAAGACGATCACCGCGACGGTGCGCGATGCGCAGGGCCGCAGCGCCACGGCCGCCTTCAATGCCACGCTGGGTCAGAGCGCCCAGGGCGGCACCTCCACGCCGGCCGCGACGGTTGCGCTGTCGGCCGTCGGCTCGGCCGCGCCCGAGACGGTCGCCCCGGGCGCCTCGACCCTGATCACCGCGCGCGTCACCGCCGCGACCA
>JBOFQO010000258.1:0-7487 GCA_051660925.1 Silanimonas sp.
GCCACTCGCCGAGCACGCGCTCCCGGTGCGTGCGGTCGGCGAACTGCGGGAAGGCGGCGGGAAACGCCGGGTCGTCCCAGCGACGGGCGATCCAGGCGTGGAAATGCACGATGCGCCGCGCGCGCAGTGGTTCGATCAGCGCGAGTTCGCCACGGTCGAAATCGCAGAAGGTTTCATAGCCCGCCATCAGGT
This sequence comes from Silanimonas sp., assembly GCA_051660925.1. Classification (GTDB taxonomy): domain Bacteria; phylum Pseudomonadota; class Gammaproteobacteria; order Xanthomonadales; family Xanthomonadaceae; genus Silanimonas. The sequence goes on from JBOFQO010000258.1 coordinate 193, forward strand.
CTTCGAGCTGGCGCTCGCGGCGGCGCGGCTCGGCGTCCAGCAGCATCCACAGGTCCTGCACTGCGGGCCCTGAGCGCGCGTCGTCAAAGTCGACGAGGTGCGGGCGACCGTCGCGCCACAGCACGTTGCCCGGGTGCAGGTCGCCGTGCAGGCGGCGCGTGGCGAAATCGCCGGCGTTCTCGAAGGCTTCGTCGACGGCCTCAAGCAGCGCGCCGCCGACGTCCTCGAAGCTGTCGTGCAGGGCGGGCTCGATCCAAGGGCCTTCCAGCAGGGTGTCGAGTGACGCCCAGCCGAGGCCATCAATGCTGATCGTCTCGCGATGCGCGAACGGCTCGCGCGCGCCGACCGCGTGCAGGCGGCCCAGGGTTTCGCCGAGTGCCAAACGCACTTCGCGCTGGTCCATCTCCGGCGCGTGGCCGCCCTGCAGCGGGAACAGCGCAAAGCGAAGTCCGGCGTGCGCGTGCAGTGTCTCGCCATCGAATGCGAGCGGCGGCACGACCGAGAGGCCCTCCTCGTGCAGCTCGCGGACGAAGGCGTGCTCCTCGCGGATCTGCGCGTCGCTCCATCGTGCGGGGCGGTAGAACTTCGCGACCACCGGCGCGCCATCGTCGAGCCCGACGCGCAGCACGCGGGTCTCGTAGCTGTTCAGCGCCAGCACGCGGCCATCGGCGCGCAGGCCCAGCGACTCGACGGCGTCGATGACGGCGTCGGGATTCAGCGTGCGGAAGTCAGCGCTGCATTCCGTGCCGCTCACGCGCGTTCCAGCGCCGTGGCCTGGTCCGCCAGCGCCGGCGCCAGCCAGCAATGCTGGCCGATCGCGGCGAATCCGACGCGCTTGAATGCGCCGCGATAGGCCTTGGCGGGCCGCGCGATGAAACCCTCGAAATCGCCGTCCACGTCCGCGCGGGCGCGGTCTTCGGCGGTGTACGTCTCGAGGTAGGCGATACCGCCGCACAGCTCGGCGAGGCCCGGCAGGCCGGCTTTCAGCTCGGTGTCCGGCACGTAGTGCAGCACGTCGGCGCAGACCAGCAGGTCGACGGGCGGGCAGGGCCGCAGCCACGCCAGGTCGCCGAAGGCCGCCTGTCGCAGGTTCCGCGCGCGGCCGAAGCGCTGCACCGCGTAGTCGCTGGCGTCGAGCCCGAGGTAGTGCAGGGAAGGGCGCAGCCGCAGCAGGGGCGCGCGCCAGGCGCCCTCGCCGCAGCCGACATCGAGCACGGTGCGCACCGGTCGGCCCAGGAACACCTCGGCCGAGGCGACCGCCAGCGCCACCGTGCGCTCCAGCGTGGCTTTGGAGGTCTTGCTGCCGCCGGGCTCGCGGTACCAGCGGTCGAAGTAGGCGCGGTCGTAGGTCTTCATCGCACCAGTGTAGGCGGGATGACTACCGGCACATTCACTAGAGTGTAGTTGGCACTAGTGTGGTCTCCACAGTACTGAGGAGAGGGCCATGACCGACCTCGACGCCCAGCGCCGCAAGTTCGACAAGGAGCTCGCCACGGGCACGGTTGCCCTGGTGCTGCTGGCCATCCTCGCCCGCGACGGCGAGGCCATGTATGGCTATCAGATCGCCAAGCGCTTCGAGCAGGCCGACGAAGCGGCGCTGGCTGGCAAGCAGAGCACGCTCTATCCCGTGCTCCGCAACCTCGCCTCGGCGGGGCTGCTCGACAGTTGGATCGAGCCGTCCGACGCCGGCCCGCCGCGCCGCTACTACCGCATCACCGCCAACGGCCGCCTAGTGCTCGACCAGTGGGTGGCGAGTTGGCGCAGCACCCGCCAGATGGTGGACCGCGTTCTTGAAGGGGAAGAGCAATGAGCCTGCCGACCACGATTTCCGACTACCTCGAACAGCTGAAGCGCGAGCTGGCCAGCGCCGACCCGGCCTTGCTGCAGGACGCGCTCTACGACGCCGAGGAATACCTGCGCTCCGAGCTGGCCGCGCACCCGCGCGAGGGCGAGGAGGCGCTGATCGCGCGAATCGCTTCGACCTACGGGCGGCCTTCGGAAGTGGCCGACATCTACCGCGACACCGAGACCACGGTGATCCGCGCGCTGCGTCCGCCGCCGCCGAAGCCGCGCGAGTCGGCGCTGGGCCGCTTCTTCGGCGTCGTCGCCGACCCACGCGCCTACGCCGCCCTGATCTACATGCTGCTGTCGCTGCTGACTGGCCTCTTCTATTTCACTTGGGCAGTGACCGGTGTTTCGCTCTCGCTGGGGTTGTCGCTGACCATCATCGGCGTAGCATTCTTCATCTTGTTCATGGCGACGGTGCGCGTGCTGTCGCTGGTGGAAGGCCGCATTGTCGAGGTGATGCTCGGGGAGCGCATGCCGCGGCGCCCCGCGTACCCGGCGCCGGCGAACGGCATTCTCGAACGCATCGGCCAGCTCTTCACCGACCCACGCACCTGGGGCACGCTGATCTACCAGGTGCTGATGCTGCCGTTGGGCATCGTCTACTTCACGCTGGCCGTGGCGTTGCTGAGCCTGGGCGTGACGTTGGCCGCCGCGCCGCTGGTCGCGATGTTCGGTGTCGGCACCGTCATGTTCGGGCCGGTGAGCGGTGAGGAGCTCGGCGTTTTGTCGATCCCGGTGTTCGCAGCGATGTCGGCCCTCGGCTTCCTGCTGCTGTTCGCCCTGCTGCACGTCGCTCGCGGCGTTGCCCACGTGCACGGCGCCATCGCCAAGCACCTGCTCGTGAAGTGGGGCGAGTAGGCGTTCCGTCGATCAGCCGGCGAGCATCGCCTGCAGCACGGCCCAGCCGCCCTGCACCAACAGGGCGCCGAGGGCGAGCAGGGCGATGATGAAGCCGGGACCGCGCCGCTTCGCGTCTTTCGCGTAACCGACGGCGTAGAGCACGCGGCCCGCCAGCCACAGCGCGCCGAGCCCTGCAGCCCAGCGCGGGTCGCCATAGGCGCCCGCGACCCACAGCGCCGGCAGGAACATCACGCTGCCCTCGAGCGTGTTCATCTGCACCCGGTACACGCGCTCGAAGTCGGGCTGGCCGGTCGTAGCGGGTGCCCTGATACCGTGCGTCGCGCGCGCGCGGCCGACCGCGAACATGCAGCCGCTCATCAGCAGGACGGTGAGCAGGGTGACGAGGGCGATCGACGGCGACATGACGGGCTCCGGTAGGGACGCCACAGCCTACGCGAGCTAGAGTGGCGCGCCCCTTCCCGAGTGACGCCCGATGGCCGCCCTGCGACCGCTTCGCCGCCAATACACCGATATCGGCGTCGCTCCCGTGCGGCGTCGCGAGCTCTGGGCCTGGGCCGGATTCGACTTCGCGAACTCCGGCTACACCACCGTCGTCATCACCGCGATCTTCAGCGCCTACTTCGTTGGCGTGGTCGCCGGTGACGCGGACTGGGCGACCCTGGCCTGGACCGCCGCGCTGTCGGTGTCCTACGTGCTCGTGATGGCGATGGCGCCGTTGCTGGGCCTGTACGCCGACGCCCATGCGCGCAAGAAGGCGCTGCTGGCGCTGACGACGCTCGTGTGTAGCGCCGGTACGGCGGCGCTGTGGTTCTGCGAGCCGGGCGACGTGGCCTTGGCGCTGATGCTGATCATTGTCACCAACACCGCCTTCGGCACCGGCGAAAACCTGATCGCGGCCTTCCTGCCCGAACTCGCTGACGAGGAGGGCATGGGTCGCCTGTCCGGCTACGGCTGGTCGCTCGGTTACTTCGGTGCGGTGCTGCTGCTTGCCGCCTGCCTGTGGTGGGTGCAGGGCGCCGAGGGCCGCGGCAGCAATACCGGCGTTGCGGTGCGCGACACCATGCTGCTGACCGGTGCCACGGTGCTGCTGGCGGCGCTGCCGACCTTCCTGCTGCTGCGCGAACGCATTACGCCATCGCCGCGGCCGTTCGCCGCGCTGTGGGCGGAGTCCTTAGCGCGCTGGCGTGGCGTGCTCAGTGGCGCCAGCGACCTGCCGCAGCTCGGCCGGTTCCTCGCCTGCATCGTCGCGTACCAGGCCGGCGTCGGCACGGTGATCGCGGTGGCCGCCATCTACGCGCAGCAGGCGCTCGGCTTCACCACCGCCGAGAGCATCGCCCTGATCCTCGCCGTCAACATCACGGCTGCCGTCGGCGCGATGGCCTTCGGCCAGTTGCAGGATCGCATCGGCCATCGCAATGCCCTGGCGCTGTCGTTGGCCGGATGGCTGCTGGCGATCGGGCTGCTGGCGCTGTCCGAGGCTCGCCCGGTGGTCTGGATCGCCGCGAACATCGCCGGCATCTGCATGGGCGCCAGCCAGTCGGCCGGTCGTGCCCTGGTTGGCTACCTCTGCCCGCCGCGACGGGAAGCGGAAGTCTTCGGTCTCTGGGGCCTCGCCGTGAAGGCCTCGATGGTCCTCGGGCCGCTGGCTTACGGCGCCATCAGTTGGCTCGCCGCCGGCCGCCATACGCTGGCCATGCTGGCCACGTCGGGTTTCTTCCTGGTGGGTCTGGCGCTGCTGTTCCGGGTGGACGTTGCGCAGGGGCGCCGCGAGGCCGTCGGGGGTGCCGGAAACACCGGGTGAAAGCTGGATGACATCGTTTGCGAAAGGGGGTGTCAATTCTCGTCAATCGCGCTACATTCGGCACAGTCCATCGAAAGAAAGGGCCGAGAAATGCAGATCACCCTTCGTGGTAACGCACTTCCTTTCTCCTCGCCGGCCATGGACGACCGCGACGAACTCCGGATCCCCGCCGTTCCAACGGCGCGCGAGCTGCGACGCGCCCGGCTGCTGCGCCATCTGGCGAGGCGGCGGCTGGGTTTCCTGGCTCTCCATCTCTCACTCGGCGTCCTCGGCTGGGCCGCACTCGCCGGCACGGGCTGGGGCGTCTACGCGTTCATCGGCTGAGCACGCGCTCCTCGCCCTGCTGCTGCAAGGCCCACATCGCCGCATAGCGGCCTTTCGAGGCCAGCAACGCGGTGTGCGTGCCGCGCTCAATGATGCGGCCGGCGTCCATCACCAGGATCTGATCGGCGTCCATGATCGTCGACAGCCGGTGGGCGATCACCAGCGTCGTGCGACCGACGGCGATGCGATCAAGCTCGGCCTGGATGGCGCGCTCCGAGCGTGAGTCCAGCGCCGACGTCGCCTCGTCGAAGATCAGGATGGCCGGGTTCTTCAGCAACGCACGCGCGATCGCCACGCGCTGTTTCTCGCCGCCGCTGAGCTTGAGCCCGCGCTCGCCGACCTCGCTGTCGTAGCCGTCCGGCAGCGACTTGATGAACGCATCGATGTGGGCGGCCTGCGCGGCGGCTTCCACTTCGGCATCGCTGGCGCCGGGGCGGCCGTAGCGGATGTTGTAGCGGATCGTGTCGTTGAACAGCACGGTGTCTTGAGGAACGATGCCGATGGCGCCGCGCACCGCGGCCTGCCTCAGGTCGCGCAGGTCGTGGCCGTCGATTTCGATGCCGCCGTCCTGCACGTCGTAGAAGCGGTACAGAAGCCGCGCGAGCGTCGACTTGCCGCTGCCGGAATGGCCGACCACCGCTACCGTCTGCCCCGGCGCGATCTCGAAATCGACGCCATCGAGGATGGTGCGCCGCGGGTCGTAGCCGAAGCGCACGTCGCGGAAGCGCACCCGCGGCTGCGTCGTTACGAGCGGCTGCGCGCCGGGACGATCCTGAACGTCAAGGTTCTCGTCCAGCAGGCCGAACAGCTTCTCGATGTTGGTCAGGGCCTGCTTCACCTCGCGGTACATCATGCCGAGGTAGTTCAGCGGCGCTGACAGCTGCAGCAGGTAGGCATTCACCAGCACGAGGTCGCCGATGGTGAGCTCGCCCGCCACCACGCCGGAGGCTGCGCGCCACATCAGCGCCGTGACGCCAATCGAGACGATCGTCGCCTGCCCGAGGTTCAGCACGCCGAGCGTCTTCAGGCTCTGCACAGTGGCTTCCTCGACGTGCTGCAGGCTGCCGTCGTAGCGCTTCGCCTCGTGATCCTCGTTGTTGAAGTACTTGACCGTCTCGTAGTTGATCAGCGCATCGACCGCGCGCGTGCTGCTGGCGGACTCGGCGTCGATGGCCGCGCGGTAGAAGCGCGTGCGCCATTCGGTGACGCGGAAGGTCCAGGCGGCGTAGACGATGAGCGTCGCCAGCGTGATCGCCGCGAAACCCCAGTCGTACAGGTACACGAGGATCGCGGTGACGAGCACCACCTCGATGATCGTCGGCAGAATCGTGTAGAGCGTCCAGTCGAGCAGATCGGAGATGGCGGTGCCGCCGCGCTCGACGTCGCGGGCGATGCCGCCGGTCTTGCGCTCGAGGTGGAAGCGCAGGCTCAGGGCATGCAGGTGACGGAACACCTTGAGCTGTACCGTGCGCGCGCTGCGCGCCATCACCCGGGCGAAGACGATCTGCCGCAGCTCGGTGAACAGCGTCGAGGCGAGCCGCGCGCCGCCGTAGGCGAGCAGCAGGCCGACCGGCAGGGCCAGGGCCGTAGGCGGCACGTCCAATCCGTCAACGATCCGCTTCATCAGCATCGGGATGCCGAGCAGGGTGATCTTGGCGACCAGCAGACAGAGCAGAGCGACGCCGATGCGTCGCCAATAGGGTTTCAGGAAGGGCAGCAGGTCAGCGAGCACCTGGCGGACGGTGCCGTCGCCGCGGCGCGGTGCGCCGATGGGCGCATCGCCTTCGATCAGAGGGGCCGTATCGGGTGTGGGGGCGGTCATTCGAGCATTGTCGCGCGCGCTGGACCGTCGCGGCGCGGTAGCCGCGTAGAATCCTCCGATGACTTCGCCCGTCACCGCGTCCCGCGCACGCCTCGCCTTCGTGCTCGGCGCCTTGGCCATGTTCGGCCCATTCTCGATCGACACGGTGTTCCCGGCCTTCGGCGCCATGGCGCGCGACCTCGGCAGCACGCCGATGGCGGTGCAGCAGACCATCAGCAGCTACCTGCTCGGCTATGGCCTGATGTCGCTGTTCCACGGCGCGATCTCGGATGCCATTGGCCGCCGCCCCGTGATCCTCGTGGGCATTGCGCTGTTCGGCCTGGCCTCGGTGGGTTGTGCGCTTAGCACCGACATGACGACCCTGCTGGCCTTTCGTTTCGTCCAAGGGCTGTGCGCGGGTGTCGGCCTGATCGTCGGTCGCGCGGTGATCCGCGATGTCTTCGATGGCGAGGACGCGCAGCGGCTGATGAGCCAGGTCTCGATGATCTTCAGCATCGCCCCGGCACTGGCGCCTATCGTCGGCGGCTGGATCCTCGGCTTCGGCGACTGGCACGCGATCTTCTGGTTTCTCGCGGCCTTCAGCGTCGCGCTGGGCCTGCTGGCCTGGCGCGCGCTGCCGGAGACGCATCCGCCGGAGCG
>JBOFQO010000259.1:0-9905 GCA_051660925.1 Silanimonas sp.
TCGGCGGCAGCGGCTTCGGCGGCAGCGGCTTCGGCGGCAGCGGCTTCGGCGGCAGCGGCAGCGGCTTCGGCGGCAGCGGCTTCGGCAATGGCCAAGGCCATGGCGGCTTCCGCGGCGGTGCGAGCCTCGCGCTCGGCAGCGGCCGCTCGTTCCTGTTCTTCGCGCTCAAACTGCTCGCGCGCCGCTCGCTCCGCGGCGGCAGCGGCCTCGGCTTCCGCCGCCGCAGCAAGCGCGGCCTGCTGCGCCGCATAGGTGGATTCGTCGATCCGGTCGTCCGCCGGCGACAGCGCGAACTCGGGCGGCTCCGCGAACGCGGGGGCCGACGTTTCCGGCTCAGCCATCGGTGCGTCGACGTCCGTCTCGGCGATGTCGAACTGCGCGGGCAGCGGCGCGTCGAGGAACGAATCCAGCGTCAGCCGCTCCGGGTCCTCGGCATCCGCCGGGGCCAGAAGCTCGTTGGCCGGCGCGGCCCCGGAATCGACCACCGGTTCGGCGGGGGCGTCGAAGCGCGGCACCTCGGCGGTGTCGATGCCGCCCATGTCGACGGAGAGGATGAGGTCGTCGTCGCCGAGGCTGATGACGGGCGAACCCGGCTCAGGCAGGGCGTCGCGGACGGCCTGCAGGGCGGCCGCCAGCGCGGGGAACTGCGGCAGGCGGGCCTCGGGCTCGGCGAGCGCATCGAGGGTCTGGCGGACGGCATAGGTCGCCTGTCGCACCAGCACCACGTCATCGACACTCGGGACGACCTGCGCCGAGATCAGGCGCTTCAGGAAGCCCTCAAGCGGCGACGTCACGCCGGTGATCGCACTGACCTCGGTCATCGCGAACGCGCCGTTCATCGTGTGCACGGAGCGCAGCAGGCGCTCTTCGATGCGTTGCGGGCCGTTCGCTTCGGACTGCGCGAGCCAGGCATCGACGATCTCGAGGTGGCCTTCCACTTCCGGACGCAGGATCTCAAGGAGCACCGGGTCGAGGGCGAACGACACCGCCTCTGGGACCGCTTCAAAGGCCGGCAGCATCGGCCAGCTGCTCGCCGCACGCACCGCCGGCTGATAGGGCGGCAGGTCGGCGACGGGCGGCAGCGGCGGCGGCTCGAAGGCGACCGGGGCCGGCGCGACCGGCGCCAGCTCGACGACGGCCACTTCGGCTTCGGGCTCGGGGAGGTGAGGCGCAGGCGCGACGTAGTGCGCCTCCTCGCCGGCGGCGACGCGATCGGCGACGGCCTTGATGCCTTCGAGATCCGCGTAGCGCTCCTCGCCAGCCAGCGCGCCGCGCAGGTCGGGCAGCACGCGCGCCGATTCGGCGACGATGTCGTACACCGCCTGCGTCGGCGGACGCGTGCCGTCGAGCACGCGATTCAGCATGTTCTCGATCTTCCAGCTGAACTCGCCCAGCGTTTTCGCACCGACGAGGCGGCCGCTGCCCTTCAGCGTGTGGAACACGCGGCGGATCGGGCGCAGAGCGTCGACGTTATCGAGCTTGCCGCCCCAGGCCGGCAGCAGGGTCGCGAGGTTGTCGATCTCCTCGGCGAACTCTTCGAGGAAGACCTCCTGGATCTCGGCGTCGACGTCCTCGTTGGAGGCGGCGTCGTAGCCCGGCAGGCGTTCGCCGACCACCGGCGTCGAGACGCTGGCGACCGGTGCAGCGGCAGGCGCCGGCGCGGCGGCGTCGATGACGCGCGGGACGTCGACCGGCATTGCGGCGACGGCCGGCATGTCGGCAGGCACCGCCGACGCGACGGGCTCGGCGAAGCTCGGCTCCGGTGTGTCAATGGCGGCGACCAGCGCCGAATCCACCGGCACGACGGTTTCGGCCAAGGCTTCCGTCATCGGCGGCTCGAACGCCGGCGCGGATGCCACAGGCGGCGCCGCAGCCGGCGGTGGAGCGATGGTCGCCGGCAGCGGCCAGTAGCCGATCGCGGCCAGGCTTTCGCGGGCGATGTTGAGGATCTGGTCCGGATTCGGGCGGCGGTCGCGGACGGCTTCGAGGAAGTACTCCACGGACGCCAGCGCGTCCGCGAGACGATCCAGCTGATGGCCGTTCGGCACGCGACGCTTGGCGATCAACTCTTCGACAGTGAAGCGTGCGATCGCGGTCAGCAGGTCAACCGCGGCCGGCACTTCAAGGATGCGCAGGGCGCCGGCCACTTCCGACAGCAGTGGGGCGACGTCCTGAAGGCGCGAGTGGTCCCAATGGGTTTCGACGAAGGCAACGTAGCAGCCGCGCGCGGCGCTGAAGTTGTTCAGCGCCTCACGGGCGACGACGTCGAGCACGGCGCGGGCTTCGGCGGCCGGCAGCAGCGGCTGCGGCGTGTTGGCGTTGGTGTCGGCCTCACCGTCGCCGAGGCGCGCGACCTGGTCATCGAGCATGGCTTCGACGTAAAGCAGCGCACCGGCGATGTCGAGTAGCGCCGATTCGTCCGGTGCACGATGGCCACCGGCGATCGCGTGCATGGTAGCGAGCTGATCGCGCACCACGCGCTGCGGCACGCCGAGGCCGAGCACACCAAGGGTTTCCTTGACGCGGTCGAGCGTTTCGATCTGCGCGCCGATCTCGGCCACCACGCCCGCGGGGGCGCGCATGTGCAGGTCGAGCGCATCCTTGACGCGTAGCAGGTCTTCCTTGATGGCATTGGTGACCGTCGACAACAGGGCGCGATTGTGGCCAGCCATCGCGCTACGCGCATGCTCCACCTCGCGCTCGCTCGGCATGTAGCTTTCGAGCGCGAACGCGGCGTTGACCTCGCCGAGACGACCGGATTTATCCGGCGCATGGGCGATGAAGTACAGCAGCTGGCGGGTCAGCTCGACCGGCGGCTGGGTGCGGAAGGCGGCATCGCCCTCGATGGCGAGGCGCTTGATTTCGCGCTCGATGCGCGCCAGCGACTGCTGGTGGGTGCGCTCGATCGGAAACACGCCGCGCGCGGCGGCGTCGAGCAGCGACGAGGCCACCCAGAACAGCCGGCGCGCGGATTCGGCGCTGGTGAACTCGACCATCTGCAGACAGACGTCGGCAAGGTCGCGCGCGGAAGCAACGTCCCCATCCTTCAACCACTTCAGCAGCGAACCCTGGAACAACTGGCTCGCCACTTCGGCGCGGCGCTTCACCTGGTCGGCCGGCAGCGGTGTGCTCGGACCGCGGGCCGTCGCCGGCAGCTCAATGCCGAGGTTCGGCGAGAACAGCATGGCCTCCGACACGCCCTTCTCGCCGCGCGCGCCGCGCAGATCGTTGAGCAGCGGCAGCAACACCAGCGGAATGTCGCGGAAGCCAGTCTGCAGGCGTTCCAGGTAGTCCGGCAGCTGCACGATGCCGCGCATCAGCGCGCTGAAGGCGTTATCGCGATCGTCGATGCCACCGGCGATCAGCGCCTTGGCCAGCGCGTGCATTTCCTCGGCGACCATCGCCGCGCCATAGAGTTCGACCATGCGCAGCGCGCCGTGCACCTGGGCGAGCCCGTTGGCGCACAGTTCGAGCTGGGCCGGATCCTGGCCGTTCTCGACGTAGTCCTCGAGGCCCTGGCGGGCCAGCTTGAGGGTTTCGTCGATCTCCGGCTTGACCCAGGTCAGCGTGGTGTAGTCGTTCTGGTCTTGCAGACGCATCGTGCGCTCTCAGGGTACGGGGGTCACGCCGCGGCGGTGGTCGGCCGCGGGAGAGCGGATCAATCCGGCAGCTTGAAGTCGGCGACCGAGCGGCGCAGGTCGGCAGCGAGCTGGGCCAGGTTGCCGATCGACTCGGCCGTCTGGCTCGCACCCTGCGAGGTCTGCGTGGTGATTTCCTGAATCACGGTCATCGTCGCGGTGATGTTCGTCGCGGCGGCCGACTGCTGGCGGGAGGCTTCCGAGATGCTCTGGATGAGGTCGGCGAGGTCGTTCGACACCTTTTCGATCTCGACCAGCGCGAGGCCGGCGTCCTCAGCGAGGCGGGCACCGGCGACCACTTCCGCGGTCGTCTGCTCCATGGAGGACACCGCTTCGTTGGTATCGCTCTGAATCGTCGCGACCAGGGCTTCGATTCGCTTCGTCGCGTTCGAGGCGCGTTCGGCGAGTCGCTGCACTTCGTCGGCCACGACCGCGAAGCCGCGACCCGCTTCACCCGCCGAGGCCGCCTGGATGGCGGCGTTCAGCGCGAGGATGTTCGTCTGTTCCGAGATGTCGTTGATGAGCTCGATGATCGAGCCGATTTCCTGCGAGCTTTCGCCGAGGCGCTTGATTCGCTTCGAGGTTTCCTGGATCTGGTCACGGATGTTGTCCATGCCCTGGATCGTCTGGCGCACCACTTCGGCGCCCTTGGCGGCGATCTGCACGGAGCGCTGCGCCACGTCGGCCGATTCGGCGGAGTTCTTCGACACCTCGTCGATGCTCGCCGCGATTTCGTTGATCTTGGCCGAGGCCGAGGTGATCTGCTGCGCCTGGTGCTCGGCGGCGTCGGCGAGGTGCATCGCGGTCGCCTGCGTTTCCTGGGCGGCGGCGGCCACCTGCACGGCGGTCTCGTTGATCGTACCGACGAGGGTACGCAGCTGGTCGATAGCGAAGTTGATCGAGTCCGCGATCGCGCCGGTGATGTCCTCGGTCACCGTCGCCTTGGCGGTCAGGTCACCCTCGGCGAGCGATCCCATTTCGTCCAGCAGGCGCAGAATCGCCTCCTGGTTTCGCTGGTTGAGTTCGGTGGCCTGGCGTTCGCGCTTGCGGCCGTCGGAGAAGATGGTGAGCAACAGGCCGATCACGCCGACCAGAAGGCCGAGGCCCGCGCCGATGGCCCACCAGTTGTTCGGGAAGAGGCGGGTGACGTTGGCGTTGGCGAACGCGTTCGCCAGCGCCGCGCTGTTCTCGCCGAGCACCTCGGCATCACCGGAGAGCACGTCGCCCGAAGCCTGCACCGCGAAGAGGTTCGGGGCGGTCGTCAAGATGCTCTCGATTTCCTTCTGCGCGTCGGCGTACTGCGCCTCGACCGCATCCACCGCGGCGCGAGCGTTCGGCGAGGTGAGGGCGACGACGCCGAGGTCCGAGTTGCCTTGCTTCAGACCGGTCAGCACCTGGGCAAACACCGCGGCGTCGCGCGAGAGCGCATCCGACTGGTCGGAACCGGAGCGGATTTCCGCGACGCGCTGCGCCATGCGGTTCGCGAGCACGATCTGGCGGTTGGCGATGTTGATCTGCGAGGCGGGGGCGCCGGCATCCGACATCGCGCGGACGACTTCGTCGAGTCGGGCGGTCAGGCGCGGGATGCGGCCCGTGAACGCGTCAGCGGTCTGCGCCAGCGCCAGGATCTCGTCCTGTGCCGCGAGGATCTTGTCGGTGTCCGTCGACATGCGCGTCCAGGTCTCGGTGACCTGCCCGAGCGAGGCGTTCACCTGCGGCATGTTGATGTCGCCCTTGTAGCCCGGCACGCCCTTGTCGCCGGTGCCGTCGTTGAGCGCCCCGACCGCGGTGACGATGGTGTCGCGGGTGCCCTGCAGTTCGGCGAAGGCCTCCTCGCGGCCGGCGATCGCCTCCGTCGCGTAGCGACCGAGCTTCTGCGCGTCCACCTGCAGGCCGAACGCTAGCGCCGAGGCGTTGTTGATCTGCCCCGAGAAGTACGCCGCGGCAAGGAAGTTCGCGGCGAGGACCAACGCCGACACGATCAGCAGGAAGGCCCAGACGCGAAGGCCGACCTTGGTCAGGCGGTCTTGGAAGGTGACTTTCGAAGCGCTCATTACATCGGACCTCGGATCGGAAACAGGGCGTGGCTCAAGCGGATGCTTGACTCAAGCGGGGAACGCGCTCAGGCGGCGGCCTGGCGGAATTCGGGAGTGCGGGACAGCAGCGGGATATCGAGGACGCCCCAGGTCACGTCGCCGACCCGGTAGGCGCGGGCGATGACCGCGGCGTAGCGGCCCTCCAGCGACTCGGGGCGATCAATAACCTGCGAATCGTTGAACGAACGCTGGCCGTAGAGCTCATCGACCAGAAGGATGACGTTGCCGCCCGGCTGCTTCACGAGGAGGCAGCGCTGGCCCTCGTTGACGGCGCTGCGCTCGCCCTCGAGGAACTGCTTGAGATCGGCGACACCGTAGAGGCTGCCGCGCACATTGGCGAGGCCCAGCATCCAAGGCTGCGAACCCGGCACGGGCGTGACCGCCGGAAGGCTGAGGATCTCGACGACGTCGCCAAAGGCACCCACGAGGCGATGCCGGCCGATGCGGAAGCCAACGCCGCGCCAGTGGCCAGGCGCTTCGACGAGCTCGGGACGGCCCGGTTGGTGGGCGAGCGACCGGCGCTCGTAGTCGAGCAGCAGGTCGAAGGGCGCGGCAGAGGACGTGGCCGTGCTCATGCGGCGGGCGCGTAGCGGCGAACGACGTCGAGCAGCTCGTCGCGGGTGAAGGGTTTGGTGAGGTACTGCTCGGAGCCGACAATGCGGCCGCGGGCCTTGTCGAACAGGCCGTCCTTCGAGGACAGCATGATCACCGGCGTGCTCTTGAACAGCTGGTTGGATTTGATGAGGGCACAGGTCTGATAGCCGTCGAGGCGCGGCATCATGATGTCGACGAAGATCACCTGAGGCTGCACCTCGGCGATCTTGCCGAGCGCCTCAAAGCCGTCGTTCGCGGTCACGACGTCGCAGCCCTCTTTCTTCAGCAGGGTTTCGGCCGTGCGGCGGATGGTCTTCGAGTCATCGATGACCATGACCCTCAGGCCCGCCAGAGCGCCGGACTCGTTGCTTTCACTCATCGCATTCCCCAAAAGTGCCGTCGGCGGAGGCCCGGGCAGGCCATGGCGCGCCGCAACGCAACCTATATCCCAGTGTCAACAAAACGTGTCAAGCCTGCGCCGTTCTTCATGATTCCACGCTCGGCGGTGCCTGCGGCCCCCTGATACCCTGTTTCACATTCTCGCACCGAGGGGCGGTTCCGGATGCAGCGTAGGCTGGCCGTGGTGATGGATCCGATCGAGTCCATCAAAATCGTGAAGGACTCCACATTTGCGATGCTCCTGGAAGCCCAGCGTCGCGGATGGGCGTTGCATTACGTCGTTCCGGGCAGCCTCGGCTTTCGCGGCGGGGTCGCGGGAGGCCGACTCGCCCCGCTGGCGGTCAAGGACGACAAGGCCGGCTGGTTCGAGCGCGACGAGGCGGCTTGGCGGCCGCTGGCGGAGATGGACCAGGTGCTGATGCGCCGCGACCCGCCCGTCGACGCGGACTTCGTGCACGACACCCAGGTGCTTGGCGCGGCCCAGCGCCAGGGCGCGGCGGTCACCAACGACCCGGCGGGCCTGCTTGAGCTCAACGAGAAGCTGGCCGCCCTGCTCTTCCCGGACTGCATCCCGCCAACCCTGGTCAGCCGCGAAGCGGCGGAGTTCAAGGCGTTCGCCGCCGAACACGGCGAGGTCGTGCTGAAGACGCTGGACGGCATGGGCGGGCGATCGATCTTCCGCAGCCACCACGGCGACCCAAACTTCAACGTGATCCTTGAGACCCTGACCGCCGACGGCCGCCACCTGGCCATGGCGCAGCGCTTCATTCCGGACATCGCTCGCGGCGACAAGCGCGTGCTGCTGGTGGACGGCGAGCCGGTGTCGCACTGCCTGGCGCGTATCCCGCAAGGCACCGAATTCCGCGGCAACCTCGCGGCTGGCGGCCGCGGCGAGGTGCGGCCGCTCACGGCGCGCGACCGCGAGATCGCCGCCATCGTCGGGCCGGAGATGAAGCGCCGAGGCATGCGCTTCGTCGGTCTCGACGTGATCGGTGACTTCCTGACCGAGGTCAATGTCACCAGCCCGACCTGCATCCGCGAGATCGACGCCGGCGCCGGGCTGAACATCGCCGGCCTGCTGTTCGATGCGCTGGAGCGCGGGCCGGCGTGAGCAGGCGAGCGAAACGCCCGGCGTCGAACCCAGTGCCTGCGGCGCCCGTCGACGGCGATCCCGTGGAGGCGAGCCTCGGCGAGGCGAGCCGCGAACGCCCCGACGCCGGCGCGCCACCGACTGACGTCGAGATCGGGCCAGGGCAGCGGCTCAGCGCCACGTCCCTGCTCGCCGCGATCCTGATCGGCATCGTCGTGCTCGGCATCAGCTTCGGCCGCGACGACGCCGCGCCGGTGACGCCGACGCTGGACGTGATCCTGACCGAGACGGCCAGCCGCACGCCGCCGGAGAAGGCCGACTTTCTCGCCCAGGCCAGCCACCAGGGCGGCGGCGACAGCGACGAGAGCCAGCGCCCGCGCGAGACGGTGAGCGCGCCGGTGCCGAAGCTCGACGACGGCATCGCGCCGGTGCCGATCCGCGCGCAGTCGCCGCGGCCGCAGGACGCCACGCCGATGCCGGTGGTGACGACCGTCGCCGCCAGCGCTGAGCCGGCGCCGCGCGACCGCCCGACGCCGGAAACACCGCCCACGCCCCTGCCGCTCGGCGAACAGCTGCTGGAGCAGCAGCTGGAAATGGCCCGGCTCGCGGCAGAAGTGGAGCGCCGCGAGGCGCAGTACGCGCGGCGGCCGAAGCGCAAGTTCGTTTCCGCGAGCACGCAGGAATACGCCTACGCGCAGTACCTGAAGCAGTGGGTCGAGCGCGTGGAGCGTGTCGGCAACGCCAATTACCCCGAACGCGCCCGCGCCGAGCGCCTCGAGGGCCGGCTGGTGATGACGGTCGCGGTGCGCCGCAACGGCAGCGTCGAATCCGTGGTGCTGAACACGCCGAGCCGCCACGAACTGCTGAACCAAGCGGCGCGGCGCATCGTCGAGCTCGCGGGGCCCTACCCGGCGGTGCCGCAGAACGGCGAACGCGTGGACGTGCTGCACATCACCCGTACTTGGCATTTCCGCAACGGCGCCGTCAGCAGCGAGGATTGAGCACCGGCACCGCAGCGAGGCGACGCAGCACGACGGTGTGACACGCGGGGGCCGATCAGACGGCTTTGGCCGCTCGCGCGGCGGCCTGCTCGGCCGAGGTCAGGGCGACCTTGTCGCGCAGGTAGGTGGGCTCAAGGCGATCCGGCGCAATTGCATGGCCGAGGTGCCAGTCGCGGGCGGCAATCCGGGCCACGGCCAGCGCATTCGGCAGGGCGTCGGCGTCGACGCGGGCGAAGGCCTCGGCCAGCGACGACCACCAGCCACCGCCCGCGGCCGCGAAGCCGGTGCCGACACCGAAACGAGTCTCCCGCCGCAGCGCCATCGAGGTGACCGCGCTCCCCCCGCTCGCCGTCGAGGCGCCAGCCCAGGTCGCGCGAAGGTGCCTGGCAGCGTCCGCCACCGGCACCAGGGCTTCCGGCGCTGCGGGAACCGGCAGGCCCTCCGCGTCGGCGTCGAACTGGCCGATGTAGAGCTCGCCCATCCGCGCGTCGATCGCCGACAGCACCGGGCCATCGGCGAGGAACGGCTCGGCCAGCGCGGCCAAGGTCGACACCGCCAACACCGGGCGGTCGAGGCCCAGCGCGATCCCCTGCACCAGGCTGATCGCCAGCCGCACGCCCGTAAAGGCACCCGGCCCAATACCGACCGCGAGCGCATCGAGCTGCGATTTCGCCAAACCCGCTTCATCGAGGAGCGCTTCCGCCCAGGGCAGGGCCAGCTCGGCGTGGCGGCGCGGGGCGATCTCGTGGCGGGCCAGCAGGCGGCCGTCATGCATCACGGCGACCGAGCAAGCCTCGGTGGCGAGCTCGAAGGCCAAGAGGATCACGCCGCCGGCTCCCACAGCTCAAGCAGGTGATCCTCGGGATCAAGCACATAGCGGAAACGGCCGAACTCGCCGTCTTCGCCGCGCTCAAGCACGCGGCAGCCGGCGGCGCGCAGGCGGTCCACCAGCGCGTCGAGACCCTCGACGCGCAGATTCAGCATGAAGCCGTGCGGCGATGGCGCGAAGTAGGCGCTGTCAGCAGCAAACGGCGACCAGGTCGTGTAAGCGTCGGCGCGCGGCTCGGCGGCGTTGCGGAAGATCGCG
>JBOFQO010000260.1:0-5182 GCA_051660925.1 Silanimonas sp.
CGTCGCTAGTGAATCGCTACGCCGACTTCTTCGTCGAGCACGGCAGCCTCAGCACGCCGCCGCAGGCCGAACGCCTGTTCGATCCCGCTCTGCTACCGAGCGAGACCTCGGCACGATGAAACGGCCGTCGCGGCAGTGCAGCGGCGGCCCGGCCGGCGCTCGTCCATGAAGGCGCGTACCCGGGTCGCGGCCGTTATCCTGGCGTTCGCAGCGCTGCCGCTGATCCTGGTGAACGCGAGCGGATACGTCGATCGGCGCGCGCATGCCGCTCGGGACGCGGACCTGTTGCTGGCGGGCAACGCCGATGAGCTGGCCGCGCTGCTGGCCGCAACGCGAACGCGCTGGCTGGAGAGCGTTCGCGCCGACGCGCGCCTGCCCGGCGTCGACGAGATGCTGGTCGGCGACGCACGCGTCGACCCGCGGCGCACGAACCGCTTTTTCACCGCGATTGGCAGCCGCGATGCGGTCAACATCAACGCCATCGGCCTGCTCGACCTGGAGGGCCGCGTCGTCGAAGACTCGAGCGCGGTGCTCCGCGGCCGCGACGAGTCGCTGCAACCGTGGTTCCTGCTCGCACTGTCCACTGGGCAGCCGCAGATGATCGGGCCGTACACGCCCGAGGGCGATACCGCGCCGGGGCTGTACGTGTCGGCGCTGGTGCGCGACGTCACGCAGGAGCGCCGTGGCGTGCTGCGGCTGCGGATGGCACCGAGCATGCTCGGGCAGGTCATGACCTCGGCCCTCGTCGCGTCGCCGGGCCTGTCGGCCTCGCTCGTTGACGACAACGGCCGGGTGCTGGCCGGCGTCGGCGCGATCGGCGAATCCGCGCTGGCTCTGCCAGCGACGATCGACCGCGCCGCGCCGCAGGTGCTCGATGTCGACGGCCAGCGCGTAGCGATCGCGCCGGTCGCCAACGCCCCGTGGCACGTCGCCGTGCGCCAGCCGCTTGAGGCCTGGGCGGCACCGCAGGGCGCGCTGCGCCGGGAATGGCTGCTCGAAACGGTGCTGATGCTGGCGCTGCTGCTCGCCGCGTCCATGCTGCTCGGCTACCGGATCGCTGCGCCGCTCGCGCGCTTCAGCGACGTCGCACGACGCATGGCCAACGGCGACCTGAGTCCGGTGCCGTCCTACGTCGGCTCGGACGAGGCACGCCAGCTCGGCGTGTCGCTCGACGGACTGGCGACGCGGATGAGCGCGACCATCGGCTCACTGTCTCGCGAGCTGGAGCAGCGCCGCGACGCCGAAGCCGCCCTGCACGCCAGCCGCGAGCAGTTCCTCGCGCTGGTCGAGCAGCTGCCCGGCGCCGTCTACCGCTGCGCCCATCGCGAGGGCTGGCCGATGGACTACCTGAGCCCGCAGATCGAACAGCTCACGGGCTTCAGCGCCGACGAACTGCTGGCCGACGACGCTCAGGGCTACACGCGGCTGATGTCCGCCGCCGATGTCGCCGCCAACGCGGCCGCCGTGGCCGAGGCGGTCAGCGGCTCGGGGCGCTTCGAGCTGCGCTACCGCATCCGCCATCGCGACGGGCGGCTGCGTTGGATCTGGGAGCTCGGCTCGGTGCATCGCGCCGACGATGGCTCGCCCGGCCACCTCACCGGCGTGCTGTTCGACATCACCGACAAGGAAACCGCCTCGCAGGCCATGGACCTGCTGCGCGGCCGCGTCGACGCGCGCGTCGGCGGCGACTTCTTCCTCGCTCTCGCCGGTGGGCTGGTGCGTGTGCTCGACGTCGATTCGGTGCTGATCGGGCGCTTTCGCGGCAACCCACCGACGCGGCTCTGTTCGCTCGCGCTGAGCCATCGCGGCGGCGGCAGCGAGCGCGTCGAGTTCGATCTCGGCGGAACACCCAACCTGGCAGTACTGGCCGACGCACAGGTCGACGTGCTGGACGGCGTGCAGTCGCGCTTCCCGGAGGATGTCGAGCTGCAGAGGCGCGGCCTGCGGGCTTACATCGGCCGCCGGCTCGACGATCGCCACGGACGCCCGATCGGCGTGCTGGCCGTGCTGCATGGCGGGCCAATGGCCGAGGGCAGCGTCGCGGCGAGGCTGCTCGACCTGTTCCAAGCCCGCGTCGCGGCCGAGCTGGAGCGCGTCATCGCCGAGGAAGACCTGCAGCGTCTCGCCGACACGCTGGAGAACCGCGTCGGCGAACGCACGCGCGAATTGGAAGCAGCAAACGCCTCACTGTCGCAGGCCATGGAACAGTTGGTGCAGCGCGAGAAGTTGGCCTCGCTCGGCAGCTTGGTGGCCGGCATCGCGCACGAGCTCAACACGCCGATCGGCAACGCGCTGACCGTCTCGACAGCGCTCAACGACATCCATCATCAATTCGCCGGCGAGCTCGCTGGCGGGCAGCTGAAGCGCTCGACGCTCGATCGCTTCGTCACCGAGAACCACGAGGCCACCGCGCTGATCGAGCGCAACCTGCAGCGCGCGGCGACCCTGATCAGCCACTTCAAGCAAGTGGCTGTCGACCAGGCCAGCGTGCGACGTCGACGCTTCGATCTCGCGGCGATGGTGGTCGACGTCCTGTCAACGCTCAGCCCGCGGTTGAAGCGATCGCGGCATCGTGTCGAGATCGACATCCCGCCCGGCATCGTGCTGGAAAGCTACCCGGGCCCGCTCGAGCAGGTGCTGACCAACCTGATCGAAAACAGCCTGGTGCACGCCTTCGAGGCCGATTGCTCGGGGGTGATCCGGCTGTCGGCGATGGTGGTGGGCGACCGGATCCGAATGCGATTCGAAGATGACGGCCGCGGCATCGCGGCTGACGTGCGTCATCGCGTGTTCGATCCGTTTTTCACGACCCGACTCGGCCAGGGCGGCAGCGGACTCGGCCTGTACCTGGTGTACAACCTCGTGCACGGGCCCCTGGGCGGGAGCATCGAACTCCTCGAAAGCGCCAGCCCCGGAGCCTGCTTCATCGTTGAGCTGCCGGCCGTCGCGCCGGCGGCGGTCGAGGAGATGAGCGGATGAGCGACGAGTGGATCAGTTTCGCGAAGGAAACCGAGGACGGCGCCGCCGGCCACGCCCCTGGCTGGTGCATCGTGGTGGTCGACGATGACGAGGAAGTGCACGAAGCCACGCGCTTCGCGCTGCGTCATGTGCACGTGCACGGGCGACCACTCGACCTTGTGCACCTGTTCTCCGCCGCCGAGGCGCGCCGCACGCTGCCCGGCCTTCGCGTGCCCGCGGTGATCCTGCTCGACGTGGTCATGGAAACCGAGAACGCCGGCCTTGAGCTCGTCGACTTCATCCGCAACGAGTGTGATCTATCGGCGACACGCATCGTGCTGCGCACCGGCCAACCCGGCTACGCGCCCGAGCTCAGCGTGTTCGCGCGCTACGACATCAACGACTATTTCACCAAGGCGGAGCTCTCGCGGACGCGCCTGATCACCGCGATCACCTCCGCGGTGAAGAGCCACGAGCAGATCCGCACCATCGACGAGAGCCGCCGCGGCCTTGAGCTGATCGTGCGCTCCTCGCCGGGGCTCCTGCAGCCGCAGGGCCTCGCCAACTTCGCCGAGGGCGTGCTGACCCAGGCCAAGGCCCTGCTGCGTGGCCCGATCGACGGCATTGTCTGCGCGCAGCGCGGCTCGCCGCTCGATCCGATGGACGACCGACTCTACGTGGTCGGCGCTGCCGGCGCCCTCTCGGCCTCGGTGTGGCAGCCGCTCTCCGAGCTGCAAGCCGACGCCGTGGTGGCGGCCATCTCGCGTGCGCTGCGCGATCGCCGCAACGTCCATGGCGATGCCTACAGCGTGCTGTACCTGTCGACGCGTGAACGCGAAGCGGCCATCTACGTCGCCGCGCCGGCGCCGCTCAATGACGTCGACCACCAGCTGCTTGAGGTCTTTGCGTCCAACCTGTCGGCCTGCTTCAGCAACCTTCAGCACTTTGAGGAGGTGCATCGACTCGCCTTCCGCGACCCGCTGACCGGGCTGATGAACCGCTCCGGCCTGCTGCGCGAGCTCGACGGCGTGGCCGGGCGCCAGGACCTGCGCCTCGCGCTGGCGGACATCGACCATTTCACCGACTTCAACGACGGCCTCGGCCAGGAGGCCGGCGACGTGCTGCTCAGCGCGGTCGGGCAACGGCTGCGCGAACGCTTCGGCGGGCACGCCTCGCTCGGGCGCGTCGGTGCGGACGTGTTCGCCGTGGTGGGCGAGGTCGAGCGGCTGTCGCCAACGGCCCTGCAGGCCGTGTTCGAGCAGCCCTTCGCCTGCGGTGAGCACCTGACGCCGGCGCGGGCGACGCTCGGGCTCTGCGACCTCGGCGACTGCACCGATGGAGTCACCGCGCTGCGCCACGCCAACATCGCACTGAAAGCGGCGAAGCGCAGCCTCAGTGACAACGCGTTGCTCTACCAAGCCGGCCTCGCCGAGCACACGCGCCAACGCCTCGGCATGCTCGGGCAGCTGCGCCGCGACCTTGAGAACGGCCGGCTGGAGGTGTGGTACCAGCCGCAGGTCGCGCTGGCCGATGGCCGCGTGCATGCGGTCGAGGCGCTGCTGCGTTGGCCCGACGGCCGCGGCGGCTGGGTGCAGCCGCCGAACGTGTTCATCCCCCTGGCGGAGTACTCCGGCCTGATCGTGCCGATGGGCGAGTTTGTGCTGGATCGCGCCTGCGCCATGCTCGTGGGGCTGCCCACGGGCGCTCGCGCGCCGGACCGCATCGCCGTCAACATGGCCATGCCGCAGCTGCGGGACCCCGGTTTCGTCGCCATGGTCGAACGCACGCTGCGAAGCCACGGTCTCGGCGGCGAGCGGCTGGAGCTGGAGATCACCGAGTCGATCGCGATGGACGAGGCGGTTGCGCTGCGCCGAAGCCTGGAGCATCTGCGCGGGCTCGGCGTGTGCGTGGCGATCGACGATTTCGGCACCGGCTACTCGTCGCTGGCACAGCTGCGCGAGCTGCCGGTCGATGCGCTGAAGATCGACCGCCGCTTCGTGTCGGAGCTCAAGGAAGGCCCCGACGAAGCCTTCGTCGAGTGCATCCTGAGGCTGGCGGGGCGGCTCGGCTTATCGACCGTGGCGGAAGGCATCGAGAGCGAGGCGCAGGCGCGACAGATGCACCGGCTCGGCTGCGAGCTCGGCCAGGGCTACTGGCACGCGCGGCCAATGCCGGGCGCGATGCTGCGTCAGTGGCTGGCGCAGCGCGGAACGCGCTGACGCGC
>JBOFQO010000261.1:0-8173 GCA_051660925.1 Silanimonas sp.
GCGGAGCACGGCTTCTGGCTCGGCGACGCCTTTGCCTCCGGCGGCTCCGTCGGCTACGACCACAAGGGCATGGGCATCACGGCCCGCGGTGGCTGGGAGTCGGTGAAGCGCCACTTCCGCGCCATGGGCCGAGATTCGCAGACACAGGACTTCACCTGCGTCGGCGTCGGTGACATGTCGGGCGACGTCTTCGGCAACGGCATGCTGCTGTCGAAGCACATCCGCCTGCTGGCCGCGTTCGATCACCGCCACATCTTCCTCGACCCCAACCCAAACTCGGCGAAATCCTTCGTCGAGCGCGAACGCCTGTTCAAGCTGCCGCGCTCGAGCTGGGACGACTACGACAAGACGCAGATCTCGGCCGGCGGTGGCGTGTTCGCGCGCTCCGCCAAGCACGTCCCGGTCAGCACGGAAGTGCGCGCCGCGCTGGGCATCGAGGGCGGGCCTGAGCAGATGACGCCGGCGCAACTGATGAACGCGATCCTCAAGGCGCCGGTCGACCTGCTGTGGAACGGCGGCATCGGCACCTACGTCAAGGCCAGCACCGAGACGCACGCCGATGCCGGCGATCGGGCCAACAACGGCCTGCGTGTCGACGGCCGCGAGCTGCGCTGCAAGGTGGTGGGCGAGGGTGGCAACCTCGGCATGACCCAGAAGGGCCGCATCGAGGCCTGCCTCGCCGCCGGCGTGCTGCTCAATACCGACTTCATCGACAACTCCGCCGGCGTCGACACTTCCGACCACGAGGTCAACATCAAGATCCTGCTCGGTGGCGTCATGGCCCGCGGCGGGCTCACCCTTGAACAGCGCAACGTGCTGCTGGCCGAGATGACCGACGAGGTCGGCGAGCTGGTGCTGAACGACAACTACCGGCAGAACCAAGCGATCAGCCTGATGGAGCGGATGAGCATCCCGCGCCTCGGCAGCTTCCAGCATCTGATCCGCACGCTGGAATCTCAGGGCCTGCTCGACCGCGCCATTGAATTCCTGCCGTCCGACGCCGAATTCAGCGACCGCCGCTCACGCGGCCTTGGCCTGACGCGGCCGGAGCTGTCGATCCTGCTCAGCTACGACAAGATCGTGATCTTCAACCAGCTGCTCGACAGCGACGTTCCGGAAGACCCGTATCTGTCGCGCGAGCTGCAGCGCTACTTCCCGAAGCCGCTGCAGGAGCGCTACGCCGCCGACATGGAAGGCCACCGCCTGCGTCGCGAGATCATCGCCACGGCGGTGACCAACTCGATGGTCAACCGCATGGGCTCGACCTTCGTCCTGCGTATGCAGGAGGACACCGGCGAGCAGCCGGCGCAGATCGCCAAGGCCTACACCATCGCTCGGGAGATCCTCAAAGCGCGCCAGTGGTGGTCGGCGATCGATGCGGCTGACCTGAAGGTGCCGGAATCGGCGCAGATCGACGCGCTGATGGCGATCTGGAACCTGCTGCGCCAGTACACGCGCTGGATGCTCAACCTGCCGGGCGAACAGCTGGTCATCGCCTCAATGGTGGAGCGCTACGCCGCGAGCCTCGGCGAGCTGCGCGCGATCCTGCCGAAGGCCCTGCCGGGCGAGGCCAAGGCGCAGTACGAGGCCAGCATCGAGGCGTGGACGAAGAAGGGCTTCGACGCGACCCTGGCCGCGGACTTCGCAGCGCTGCCCTTTCTCGCCTACGGCCTCGACATCGCCCAGATCGCCCTGCAGCGCAAGCTGCCGGTGGCCGATGTTGCCGGCGTTTACTTCTCGCTGTCCGACGCTCTGCACACCAAGTGGTTGATGGACCAGGTCGAACTGCTGCCGGTCGAAGGCCGCTGGCACGCTCAGGCTCGCGGCGCGCTGCGCGACGAGCTGCAGCAGCAACAGAGCACGCTGGTCGGGCAGGTGCTGGCCAGTGCGCCGGGCGGAAAAGGCGCCGGTGACGCGGTCGGCGGCTGGCTGTCGCGCGAGGATTCGACCCTGCGCTACACGCTCGCGATGTTCGCCGACATGCGCAACCTGCGCGGCATGGACTATGCCACGCTGCTCGTCGCCGTCCGTCGCCTCGGCCAGATCGCCGCGGCCGGCGGGCGCGTGGCCTGACGCGGACCGATCGGATGGGCTTCTCGCGCATCGCCTTTCTGGCCAGCCCGACAGCGGAGGCCGACGCCGCCCGGCAGGCGCTGGAGGCCGAGCACGGCCACTGCGCGCCGGCCAACGCGGACGTGTTGGTGGCCCTCGGCGGCGATGGCTTCATGCTGCAGACCCTGCACCGGCACGCGCAGCACGCGCTGCCGGTGTACGGCATGAAGCTCGGCACGGTCGGCTTTCTGATGAATCAGTACCGCGCGGACGGGCTGAGCGAGCGCCTCGCGCAGGCCCGCCACAACGTGCTGCGGCCGCTGGAGATGGAGGCGGTCACCGAGGGTGGTCAGACGATCACGTCACTCGCGTACAACGAAGTCTCGCTGCTGCGCCAAACGCGGCAGACGGCCCACCTGCGCATCGCGGTGAACGGCCAACGCAAGCTGGACGAGCTGGTCTGCGACGGCATGCTGGTCGCCACGCCGGCCGGTTCGACGGCGTACAACTACTCAGCGCATGGGCCGATCCTGCCGCTGGGCTCCGAGGTGATCGCGATGACGCCGATCGCGGCGTTCCGCCCGCGGCGCTGGCGTGGCGCGCTGCTGCGTTCCGATGCGGAGATCGGCATCGACGTGCTCGACGCGCTGAAGCGCCCGGTCAGTGCGACGGCCGATTCGCACGAGGTCCGCAACGTGGTTGAGGTGCGCATCCGCGAGTCGCGCACGCACACCGTGACCCTGCTGTTCGATCCGGAACACGACCTCGCGGACCGCATCCTCAACGAGCAGTTCGAGAGCTGATGCGCCCGCTGGTCGTTGCCATCACCGCCCGGGCCCTGTTCGACCTTGAGGACGGCCACGCGCTGTTCGAACGCGAGGGCCTGCAGGCCTACGCGGCCTTCCAGCGCGAACGCGAAGACCTGCCGCTGCAGCCGGGGATCGCCTTTCCGCTGGTGCGCAAGCTGCTGGCCCTGAACGCGCTGCTGCCGGAGGGCGTGCCGCCGGTCGAGGTGATCCTGCTGTCGCGAAACTCCGCGGACACCGGCCTGCGTATCTTCAACGCCATCGAGCACTACCGCCTCGGCATCGTCCGTGCCGTGTTCACCAGCGGTGCCGACACGCATCCCTACATCACGCCGTTCGGCGCGCAGCTGTTCCTCAGCGCGAACCCGGCCAGCGTGCGCAGCGCGCTTGAGCACGGCGTGGCCGCGGCGACCATCCTGCCCGCGGGCCGCCCGCCCGTGGACCGGCATCCGCAGCTGCGCATCGCCTTCGACGGCGACGCGGTGATCTTCGGCGATGAGAGCGAGCGGCTGTCGCAGGAATCCGGGCTGCAGGCCTTCCACGACCACGAGTCCGAGCGCGCCTTGGAGCCGCTGTCGGGCGGGCCGTTCCGCGGCTTCCTCGCCGCCCTGCACACGCTGCAGCAGGCGCTGCCCGCCGACGACCCGCCGATCCGCATCGCTCTCGTCACCGCGCGCTCTGCGCCGGCGCACAAGCGCGTCATCTTGACCTTGCGCGAATGGGGCATCCGCCTCGACGAGGCGCTGTTCCTCGGCGGGCGTCCGAAGGGCCCCTTCCTCGACACCTTCGGCGCCGACATCTTCTTCGACGACTCGATGCACAACATCGAGAGCGCGATGCAGCACGTCGCCACTGGCCACGTGCCGCACGGGGTGTCGAACGAGTGAGCGGCGCCTAGGCCACCGTCGCCGCCTCCGGTGCTTGACTCGCCGCGGCTTGCCGCAGATGCAGGGTGAGCGCGAAGGCAGTCAATACGGCGCCACCGAGGAAGGCCGCGACGCCGCCGCGCCATTCCCACAGGCCAGCCGCGAGCAGGGCGCCGACGACGCCTCCCAGCCCCGAAGAGAACCCGTAGAGCAGGCCTTGCCCGGCGCTGCCTTCGTGGCCGGGGAACAGGCCGGCCATGCGCTGCATCAGGCAGGCATGGAACAGCGCGAAGCCCAACGCGTGCGTGAGCTGAGCCGCGAGCATCAGCGGCATCGAGGCCGCGAACAGCGCCACCAGGGCCCAGCGCAGTACGGTGACGCCGAGGCAAACCGCCATCAGCCGACGGACGCCGAAGCGGGCGATCAGCCGCGGCGCCTGCCAGAACAGCGCGATCTCGGCCAGCACGCCGGACACCCAGAGCAGGCCGACCGCGAAGCCGTCGTGGCCGTTTGCCCGCAGGTGCAGGGTGTAGAACACGTAGAAGGCGCCGAATCCCGCCTGCACGAGCAGGGCGAGCATGAGCAGCGGGCGCACGCCGGGGCGCGTCCACAGCGTGCGCATCGCGACGCGCGGCGATGCGGCGGACGCCGTTGCGCCGTTGCCATGCCCTCCCGCGCGCGGGGTGGACGGTCGGGCCTGGAACCACGGCCATGCCGCACCGACCATCAGCACGAACCAGGGCAGGGTGGCCCAAACGAAGAAGGCCTCGCCCCAAGCGTCCAGCAGCGCGCCGTAGCTGCCGGCGACGACGAGGAAACCCACCGAGCCCCAGACCCGTAGGCGGCCGTAGGCCTCGGGCTGGTCGACGATGGCGGCCAAGGCCATCGATTCGAACTGCGGCATCACCGCGTTGTAGAAGAAGCCGAAGAACAGCATCGCCGCGAACAGCTGCGGCACCGTCTGCACCCAGCCGAAGCTGGCGAAGCCGAGGGTTGCCAGCACGCAGCCAGCCAGCAACCAGCGCCCCGGCCGCGCGGCGCGATCGAGGCCGCGCGACCACAGCGGCGGGGCAACGACCCGCGAGCCGTACCACAGGCCGAGCATGCCGCCGGCCACCAGACCGCTGAAGCCGAGGTGGTCGACGAAGCGCGCCACGTAGGGCGTGTAGGCCCCAAGCGCTGCGTAGAAGCAGAAGTAGAAGACGGCGTAGTGCCGTAGCGGGATCGACATCGACGAGGGCAGGCGGGCGGCGCGCGCATCATCGCATCCCGGAGCGAGGGCCGATGCCGGCGGGGGCTTGCAACACTTCGATGATTCCGGAAAATACGAAACGATGAAACCCGCCGTTGCCGTGCTGTCCCTCAGCGCCCTCGCGCATCCGACGCGCCTCGCCGCCTTCCGCGGGCTGGTGCAGGCGGGTGCGGAAGGGCTCGCCGTCGGCGAGCTTCGCGAGGCCCTTGGCATTCCGGCCGCGACGCTCAGCGCGCACCTCAACGTGCTGCGCGGCGCCGGCCTGGTGCTCGACCGCCGCGAGGGGCGGAGCATTCGCGTCCGCGCCAGCTACGCGCGAATGAATGGCCTGATTGCCTACCTCACCGAAAACTGCTGTGCCGGTGCAGAAACCTGCGGCCCGGCCATGCCCTGCACACCCAAGCCGAAGCGGAACCCATGAAGAAACGCGTCCTGTTCGTCTGCGTCGAGAACGCCAACCGCAGCCAGATGGCCGAGGCTTTCGCCCGCATCCACGGCGGCGACCGCGTTGAGGCCTTCAGCGCCGGGTCGCGACCCTCGGGTGTTATCAACCCGAAGGCCGTGCGCTTCATGGCCGAGCTCGGTTACGACCTCGCGGCGCACGATTCGAAATCGCTAGACCAGATCGAAGGTGACTTCGATGCCGTGATCACCATGGGCTGCGGCGACAGCTGCCCGTGGATCCCGGCCAAGCGCCGCGAGGACTGGGCGTTGCCGGACCCGAAGCACATGGACGACGCCGACTACCGCGTCGTCCGCGACGGCATTTCGGCGCGGGTGAAAGCCCTGCTCGAGTCGCTGTGATGTCCCTTCCGCGCCGGCTGTTGGCTGAAGGGCTGGGTACCGCCCTGCTGCTCGCGGGCGTCGTCGGCTCCGGCGTCATGGCCGTCGCGCTCGCCGACGGCAACGACGCCGTGGCTCTGCTGGCCAATGCTGGTGCCACGGCAGGCCTGCTCTACGTGCTGATCGTGCTGTTGGGGCCGATCTCCGGCGCGCACTTCAATCCGGCGGTGACGATGGTGATGGCGCTGCGTCGCGAACTCGCCGCCCGCGACGCCACGGCCTACGTGGTGGTGCAGGGGCTGGGTGCCGTGGCCGGCGTCGTGCTGGCCCACGCGATGTTCGACCTCGAGCTACTGCAGCCGGGCACGCGGGTTCGCACGGGCGCGGCGCAATGGCTCAGCGAGGGCGTCGCCACCTTCGGGCTGCTGCTGACGATCCTGCTCGGCGCCCGTCAGCGCCCCGCGGCGCTGCCGGTGCTGGTCGCTGCCTATATCTTCGCGGCTTACTGGTTCACCGCCAGCACGTCGTTCGCGAACCCGGCAGTCACGCTGGCACGCGCACTGACGCAGACGTTCGCCGGCATTCGCCCCGAGGACGTGGGCGGCTTCGTCGTTGCCCAGCTCGCTGGTGCCCTGCTGGCAATGCTCGTTGCGAAGATCGTCGCCAACCCCGGGGAACGCGCGGCCTGACGCCTTGGCAGGCGATGGCCACGACGCCACACTGGCACGGTCCCCACGCCCTCCGATCAGGATGTCCCTTCAGACCTTCGCCCGTCGCATCGTCGATGCACCCGCGTTCCAGCGATTCATCACCGGCGTGATCCTGTTCGCCGCCGTGCTGGTGGGCCTCGAAACCGACAAAGACCTTGTCGCCGCGAATGGCGACCTGCTGCATGCCCTCGACGCTGTGGTGCTGGCCATCTTCGCCGCCGAGATCGTGCTGAAGATGATCGCCCTGGCGCCGCAGCCGTGGCGCTTTTTCCGCGATCCGTGGAACGTCTTCGACTTCACGATCGTGGTCGCGTGCCTGCTACCGCTGGGTTCGCAGTCCGCCACGGTGCTGCGCCTGCTCCGGCTGCTGCGCGTTCTGCGCCTCGTGCATGCGCTGCCGCGGCTACAGGTGCTGGTCGGAACGCTGCTGAAGTCGCTGCCAAGCATGGGTTATGTCGGGCTCTTCCTCGCCATGCACTTCTACGTGTACGGCGTCGCCGCGGTCTTCCTGTTTGGCGACAACGACCCGGTGCATTTCGGCACGCTGCCGCTAGCCGTGCTCACGCTGTTCATCGTCGTCACCGGCGAGAACTGGTCGACCACGCTCTACACGCAGATGTATGGCTGCGACCAGTTCGGCTACGAGGGCTTCGAAGCACTGTGCACGGCGCCGGCCGCACAGCCGGTGCTGGCCTCGCTTTTTTTCGTGTCCTTCATCCTGCTCGGCCCCATGGTGATCCTCAACCTCGTGATCGGCGTGGTGATGAACTCGATGCAGGAGGCGCAGGTCGAGAATGAACGCTTCGACGAGCAGCGACGCGGCGGCGACGCCGAGCACCCGACGCTTGAACATGAGTTGTTCGAGCTAAGGCAAACACTGGCGGCGACGCTGGAGCGCGCCGACCGGCTGACGCAACGCGCGAAAGACGCTGAGCGATGAATCTCGGCATTTGACGTCCGTCAGTGCGGCTCGGACGCCTTGACGCCGAGCTCAACCAGCAGCGCATTGCGCCATTCGCGAAGCTGGTCGAGCGCGCGACGTTCTGTGTCGGTCGTGATGCGCTGGCAGGCCTCCTCCCACTCGGCGCCGAAGGCGGCCAGCGAGCCGTCGGCACGGTCATCACCGTCGAGCAGTCGGGCGCGGCGCCACGCGTCCCACTCGACGCGCTGTGCGGCGTCGAGGCTCTCGGGCCAGTTGCGCGCCTGGTAACGGAACAGCAAGGTCTTCAGGCGTGCGTCCTGCAGCTGCGCGGCGAAGCGCGGCAGCGTCGCCGGGTCCGCCGTGCGGATGCGTGGGAACAGACGGCGGTCGGCGTCGTCGATGAATCCACCGTAGAGGTCGCCGTCGGCATCGCTGGGGCCGTAGTCGCGCTCGACGGCGAATAGCGCTGTGCAGCGGGCGATGAAGCGCGGATTCGCGGCCAGCCAGCCGGCCCGCGCGTTCGCGGTGTCCGCATCGAGTCCGAGTGACGTGAGCTCCATTGGCCGCACATGGGCCAGCGGCAGCAGGGCCGGGCAGCGGTTGGTGTGGATCTCCTTCAGCGGCAGGCGCTCGACGCCCTCAGGCAGCGCGGCGCGCGGCGTGTAGAGCCGCGCCATCAGCGTGTCGTCGTCGAGGTCGGCGAACACCGCTGGGTCGACGGACAGGTCGTAGGCGATCACCCGTGTGCCGATGGTCGGATGCATGGCCAGCGGCGCCACCAG
>JBOFQO010000262.1:0-7269 GCA_051660925.1 Silanimonas sp.
ACTCGTGGATGCGCTTGATCTGCACGTCGAACAGCGAGTCGACGTCGACCGCCACGCCGAGCTCGGCGCGGATGCGTTCGGCGAGCTTCTGCTTGTTCGCGCGCTTGACGGCGGCGAGGCGCTGGCCCAGCGCGACATCGTCGGCCTGCCCGCGAAGACCCGCGAGCTGCGAGAGGTCGCGGCGCCAGCCGGTGCCGATGGCGTCATCCAACACGGTCGACAGGCCGGGGTTGCACTGCTGCAGCCAGCGTCGCGGCGTGACGCCGTTGGTGACGTTGGTGAAGCGCTCCGGATAGAGCGTGGCGTAATCCGAGAAAATCGTTTCGACCATGAGGTCGGAGTGCAGCTTCGCCACACCGTTGACCTGGTGCGAGGCGACCACGGCGAGCGCGGCCATCCGCACGCGGCGGCCGTTCTGCTCGTCGATGATCGACACGCGCTGCACCAGGCCGTCGTCGCTCGGGGCCTTGGCGCGCACCTCGGCAAGGAACTCGTGGTTGATGCGGTAGATGATCTCGAGGTGGCGCGGCAACAGCTGCTCAACCATGCGCACCGGCCAGGTCTCGAGCGCCTCCGGCATCAGGGTGTGGTTGGTGTAGGCCACGGCCTGCCGCGTGATCGCCCAGGCCTCGTTCCACTCCAGGCCATGCTCGTCGACGAGCAGGCGCATCAGTTCTGCCGGCGCGAGGGCGGGATGCGTATCGTTGAGATGGATGGCGTTGGCGCGACCGAGGTCGGCGAGCGCGCGGCCTTCGGCCAGATGACGCGCCATCAGGTCCTGCAGCGAGGCCGAAACCAGGAAGGCCTCCTGCTTCAGGCGCAGCGTGCGGCCGGCCTCGGTGCTGTCGTCGGGGTAGAGCACCCAATTGATCGTATCGGCGGCAAGTTGCGCTGATCCCGCGGTCAGATAGTCGCCGCGGCAGAAGGCCGCGAAGTCGATCGGCGCGTCGGCGCTGGCTTCCCACTGGCGCAGCGTGGCGACGTGGCCGTGCGCGTGTGCTGGCACCACGAAGTCGAAGGCGCGAGCGCGCACCCGCTCGGCCGGCACCCAGCGGCGGCGGCCGCCGGCTTCCGCTTCGACGTGGCCGCCGAAGCCCACCACGAAGGCGACGTCATTGCGTTCGAAGTCCCAGTGTGTGCCGTCGCGCTGCCAGTCATCCGGTCGCTCGACCTGGGCGCCGTCCTGGAGCCCTTGCGCGAACATGCCGTAGCGGTAGCGCAGGCCGTAACCGAAGGAGGGCAGGCCGAGTTCAGCGAACGAATCGAGGAAGCAGGCGGCGAGGCGGCCGAGACCGCCGTTGCCGAGCGCGGCATCCGGCTCGGTTTCCAGCACGTCGGCGAGCGTGATGCCGTGGCGGGCCAGTTCATCGCGCAGTGCCGGCTCAAGTTCGAGGGCCGCCAGCGCATTGCGCAGCGCGCGGCCCATCAGGAACTCCATGGAGAGGTAGTGCACGCGGCGGCTGTCGCCAGCGCGCTTCGCATCCTTCGCCTGCGTGGCCGTCCAGCGCTCGGCCAGCGGGCCGCGGCAAGCCTCTGCGGCGGCGCGCAGGGCGGCACGCAGCGCGGGTGCTTCGCGGCCGTCGGCGGCGGTCATCGCCAGTGCGCGGCGGAACGCCGCGACGAGGGCGGCAGGGGACGTCGAGGCCGGCGCGTGGGGCGGCGTGGAGGCGTGGGTCGCATTCATCTGCGGGAGCTTAGGAGGCGTGTCCGGGCAGGGGGCGGAGGTGCAAACGTATTCATGGCGAATCGCCCGAAGGGCTGTCTATCAGCGCACGAAAACGGCGACGCCGCGCCCCGGGATCGACAGTCGTCCGTTGCCGCCCAGGGAGGCTGCGGCGCCCAGTGTTTCCAGCGCCGGATGCGGATGCCATACGCCGCCGCGCAGCGTGTCCAGAGCGAGCGTTCGGGCGGCAGGATCGGTGTTCAGCACGTAGACCAGCTCGCCACTGCCGTGGGCGGGGTGTGTTGAGGGCAGGCGACCACCGTCGAGGTGTCCGACGACGACGCCGGGTTCGCCGTCGACGGGCAGGAACCGCAGCGCGGCCTGCACGGCCTCGCGAGTGTCGAGGCGCAGCAGCGGCGAATCGCGTCGGATTCGCAGGAGGCTTTTCGTCCACGCGTTGACGAAGGCGGCGTCCTCGGCGCGCGGTGCGATGTCTGCGACACGTTCGAGCACCGGGCGCATCTGTGGCCAACTGTCCTCGTTGTCCCAAGCCGGCGGCAGGCCGGTGCCGAAGGCGCTGCGCTCACCGGTCCAGTCGACGACGTTGAACGCATCGCCCGAGTTGTAGCTGTTGCGGTCCAGCGATTTGCTGCGCATCAGCTCCTGCCCGGCGTGCAGGTAGGCGACGCCCTGAGCCAGCAGCACCAGCGCATTGCCCAGCACCTGCACGCGGGCGCGCTCGCGGCGCGAGGTGTCGAGCGGCAGACGCAGTGCGTTGCTGTCGAACAGCGTCAGATTGTCGTGGTTCTCGGTGTAGTTGACGACCTCGCCGGGTTGGCTGGCGTAGCCCGCCGGGCCATCGCCGTAGCGGAACTCGCGCAGCGGCTTCACCACGCCATCCGTATCGAAGGTCTCGAAATCGACGAGCGTGCCGGCGAGGCCGACACGGACCAATGCCTCCGCGGCGCGCAGCTCCGTCACGGTTTCGGCGCGAGGGCGCGCGGCATTCGCCGCGTTTGGTGCGTGGTGCAGGCCGGAGAGCCAGCCTTGGGCATGCAGCGCTTCGCCACGATCGCCGGCGCGACCGCCGCGTGCGGCGTCACGCATGCGGTCACTGAAGGTGGCGATGCCGCTGCCGTTCAATACGCCCTGGGCGGCCTGCGGGAAGCGCGCGCCGTTCTGCACCTCGCCGAAGTTCCAGCCCTCGCCGAGCAGGTGGATGCGGCGGCCGGCGGCGGCGTCGACCGCGCGCTGCAGTTCGAGCATCGCGGCCTTGGGCTGGTGGCCCATCAGGTCGAAGCGGAAGGAGTCGATGCGGTAGTCGCGCGCCCAGATCACCGCCGAGTCGACCATCAGCTTGGCCATCATCGTGGCCTCGGTCGCCGTATTGGCGCAGCAGGTCGAGGTCTCGACCGCGCCGTCCGCGTCCAAGCGGTGGTAGTAGCCCGGCACGATGCGGTCGAGCACCGACTGGCGGTCCTGGCCGCTCGCCATCGTGTGGTTGTAGACGACGTCGAGCCCGACGCGCAGCCCGGCCTGGTGCAGCGCCTGCACCATTGCGCGGAATTCGCGCACCCGCGCCGCGGCGTCGTCGGCGTTGGTGGCGTAGCTGCCTTCGGGCACGTCGAAGTGCCAAGGGTCGTAACCCCAGTTGTAGCAGTCGCGCTCGCGCACCGCGCCGATCGCGGCTTGAACACCAGTGCCGGCGGGGCCTTCGCCCTGCGGCAGCGCCGGCACCGCGCAGTCGCGCTCCGGCACCGAGGCGAGGTCGTAGGTGGGCAGCAGGTGCACATCGGTGAGCCCGGACTCCGCCAGCGCGCGCAGGTGGCGCATGCCGGCGGTGTCGGGATGGGTGAAGGCGAGGTAACGCCCGCGGTGCGCCTCCGGCACCGTCGCGTCGTCGCGGGAGAAATCGCGCACGTGCAGCTCGTAGACCACGAGGTCGGTGTTGCCCTGCACGGTGTCGGGGCGGCGATCGTCGGCCCAGCCTTCGGGTTTCGTCGCGGGATCGTCGAGGTCGAGCACGACCGACTCGCGCGAATCGGCGTTCAGGCCCAGCGCGTACGGGTCGGTGACGCGGTTGCGGACGCGGCCGACGCCGGGCACCACGACGTCGACGAGGAAAGCGTAGCGGGCGCCGCGCAGATCGGTGTCGATCGTGTGCGACCAGACGCCGCTGACGGGGTCCATGCGCATCGACAGCGCGCGCGGGTCGCCGGGCTTGGCGGCCGCCTCCGGCGTGGCGCGGTCATCGAACACGCACAGGGTGACGCTTGTCGCCGTCGGCGCCCACAGGGCGAATCGCGTAGCGTCGCCGTCGATCCGCGCGCCGAGCGCAGCGCTGCGGGCGTTCGCTGCGAACACGGCGTCCAGCGCGCCGGCGTACTGGATGCCGGTGGCGTCGAGCACGCGGCCGCTCGCATCAAGGGCAACGACGTGCAGCGTCCGCGACCAGTCGCCGGGCGGAAGGCCGTGCGCCAGCTTGAAGACGTCGCCGACGACGTGGCTGAAGCGGGCATCGACCGCCGGCGGTTGATCCAACCGCTCGATGGCGAGCGTTCGGAGGCCGGGCGAAAGCGGCGCGCCCACGCGCGGTGCGTCAACGGGCGACTCGGTGGACGTCAGCAGGACCGTGCGAGCGCTGCTTGGCGCCTTCCAACGCAAGTGCGTCGCATCGATCCAGGCCGCCTGCTGGTGCGCGGGCGCGTCGGACGGCCAAGGCGCGTGGACGGTGACGCCACCGGGCGCCGCGCATTCGTCGGGCCGGGTGTCGAGCGGCGTTAGCGCGATGACGGGCGTGGCGGCCAGAAGCGCGGCAAGCAGCACGGCGGGGCGAAGCAGCATGCGCGGTCCATCCAGCAGGCGGGCTTGCATCGTAGGCCCGGTGCATGGCGCGTGTCGCCCGCCGGCCCGTGATGCATACGTATGCGGCTGCAACGCGCAACGTGCCCAGCGGCTACGCTCGATGCGGACTCCACGAATCAGGCTTCGCATGCTGCGACGCATCATGATGATGGTAGCGTTGGTGACGGGCAGCGCCGGGTCCGCGATCGCGTCGACTTGCCTTGACGATCGCGGCGCGCCGTCGCTCGCACTGCAGCGCAGCGGTGGCCCGGACGGCCGCGGCCAGCGCATCGTTGCCAGCGACCAACAGCGCGGTGATGTCGACGCCCGCGCCTTCGAATGGCTGGGCGGCGCCGGCTACCGCATGCATGCGTGGTCGGGCCCCGGTGATCTGTCGCTGCTGCGCGGCTTCGCGGGCGTGGTCGGTGGGGCGCCCCTGCCGCGACGGGACGCGACAAGCGACACGTTGCGGCCCTGGGGCCACGAGGTCCGCTACGAGAGCGGTGCGGTGGAAGCGCTGCAACTGCAGGCCGGCCATCCGGCGCTCTCCGTGTGCGTGCAAGGCGGTGGCAAGCCGGTGGCCCTGCTGCTGATGCTCGGGCCCGATGCGGGCGCGCACAGCATGGCGTGGGTAGGCAGCGTACCGGTGCAGCGCGTCGACGCCGATGCGGCGCTGCGTCGCGCGGTGGGCGCACCGGACGACATCGAATGGCTGCTGCTCGAAACCGAGACGCCGGCAAAGGCGCTGACCGTGCATCTCGCGTTCGGCCCTACGGCCAAGGCGGCCGAAGCGACGCTGCAAGCGCTGCAGCGCGAGGCGGACGCCGAATCGGACAGCGACCTCTGGGCCGCCGGCCTCGAACGCCGCCGCCCGGCGCTCGACGCGTTGCGCCTGCGTACTGGCGACGCGCGTTTCGACGCCGCGTTCCGCTGGGCCATCGCCAGCAACGCAACCTTCCGCGCCGACGAATTCGGCCCCGGCCTGTGGGCGGGGCTGCCGTGGTTCCGAGACAACTGGGGCCGCGACACCTTCATCGCGCTGCCGGGCACGCACCTGGTGACCGGCGAGTTCGCGCGTGCGCGCGCCGTCATCGCGAACTTCGCGCGCCTGCAGAACGACGCGGTCGGTGCCGAGCAGGGCCGCGTGCCAAACCGCGTCGCGGCGGCAAGCGACACGCTCTACAACACGGTCGACGGCACGCCGTGGTTGATTCGCTCGGCTTGGGAAACCGCGCAGGCCAGCGGCGATGCGGGCGGCTTGCCGGCGCTTCGCGTGCTGATCCGCGACTACGTGGCCGGCGCCGAACCGCATCTCGACGCCGATGGCCTCTTGCGGCATGCGGAAGCCGACACGTGGATGGACGCGCGCATCCGCGGCGGCCGCGGCTGGTCGCCGCGCGGTGATCGCGCCATCGAGATCCAGGCGCTGTGGCATTCGGTGTTGGTGATTGGCGCCGACCTCGCCACGCGCGAGGGCGACGCCGACGAGGCCGCGCGCTACGCCGCCATGGCCGAACGCGCACGCGCTGCGGTGCTGCGCCGCTACTGGATCGATGGCCGGCTCGCCGACCGCCTGCTGCCGGATGACCGCGCGGATACCAGCGTGCGCCCGAACGCGTGGCTGGCCGTGTCCGTGCCACCGCTGCCGGCGCGCTTTCCCTTCCTGCCGCGAGAGATCGAGGAATCGCTGACACGCGACACGACAGCGGCCCTGCTGCTACCGCGCGGTCCGCTGTCGCTCGCGGCCAACGACCCGCGCTTCCACCCGAAGCACGTCGATGACGCGCGCCATCACAAGGACGCCGCGTACCACAACGGCACGGTGTGGCAGTGGACGGCCGGCCCGGCGATCACGGCCCTGACGCGATTCGGCCAGCAGGAAACCGCGTATCGCGTCACGAGCGAACTGGCGCGGCAGATCCTCGAGGACGACGCGCCTGGCCATCTCGCGGAGTTGGCCGATGCCACGCACGATGCGCAGGGCCGCGTGCGGCCCTCGGGCACCTACGCGCAGAGCTGGAGCACGGCCGAGTTCGTGCGCAACGCCGTGCAGGACTACCTTGGCGTGCATCCGCGCTTGTTGGAGGGCGTGGTCGAACTGAACCCGGCGCTGCCCGCCGCGTGGACCGACGTCGACGCGGTGTTGCCGCTGGGGCAAGGCGAACCGCTGCGCTTCACCGTGACGCAGCGCGAGGGCCGGCAGCGTTGGACCTTCGCGGCGCGCGAGGCGCCGCTGACGCTGGCACTGGGCGGCTCACTCGCTGCCACGGGAACGCGTGTCGTCGTGCATGACGCGCCCCTTGAGTTCGACGTCGCCGTACCCGACGCGCCAGCGCCCTGGCCGCTCGCCGCCGAGCCTTCGCCGCCTGCCGGCGGCTGGCCGGTGCTCCAAGGCCGCGACGTGTTGGAACGCTTCATCCAGTCCGGCGGTCTCGACCGTCATCCGCAGCCCACCGTCGGGCAGTTGCTTGCACCGCCACAACGCCCCGAGGACTCGCCATGAACCTCCGCTCGCGCCGTCTCGTCCTCGCCAGCCTTCTGGCCGTCTTGCCCGCGCTCGCCGCAGCGCAGTGGCGCCATATCGAGTCCCTTCCGCAGGTGACGCGCGACGGCAATACCGTCACGTTCCACGCCCAGCCCGACCGCGGCAGCACCGAACACGTCGCCATCAGCGTGCTGTCGCCGGAAGTGATCCGCATACGCTTCTCGCCCACGGCCTTCGGCCGCGACCACAGCGACGCCGTGGTCGACCGCGCGCTCGG
>JBOFQO010000263.1:0-3471 GCA_051660925.1 Silanimonas sp.
TTCAGAAGAAGTGCATCCGCTGGATCGACCAGTACCTCGCCGAGGGCGGCACCCTGCTGCTGGTGTCGCACAGCCTCTACCACGTGCAGAAACTCTGCCGTCACGCGATCTGGCTGAAGGGTGGTCGCATCGAGGCCCGTGGCGACGCCTTTGACGTGACACAGCGCTACCAGGCGTGGTTAGAGCAGCGCGACGCCGTGGAGCGTCGCGCGGTGGTTGCCGCGACGCCGGGCCTCGATGAGATGCGTGTGTTTCGCCTCGCGTTGCAGGGCCGCGACCAGGTTGCGGTGGATCTCGCCCTTGGCGACGACCTGCGCATCGATGTCGAGCTGCACAGCCGCGACGAGAAACGGCCGCGCCTCAGCCTTGGCCTGCTGCGTGCCGATGGCACGCCGATCTACGGCGTCGACAGCGCCATGGATGACGCGTCTCCCACCGATCTCGGGGAGGGGCGCTTCGTCTTCCGATGCGTCTACGAGCGCCTGCCGCTGCTGCCCGGTGAGTACGTGCTGCGCGCGTTCCCAATGGATGACGAGGGCCTGAGGTTGTTCAGCCCAGTTGAAGCGACCTTGCGCATCCGCGGCGAATCGAGGGAGTTCGGGCTCGTCCGCCTACCGCACCGCTGGGAGGTGCCATGAGCCTTCGGCCTACGGCACCGTCGGCGATCGCCGCTGCAGCACTGCCGGTAGTCATCGTCCCGGTCTTCAACGCCCTCGAGGCGCTCGACGCCTGCCTCGCGGCGCTTGACCGCACGCTGCCGACCGGCGCGCGCGTCCATGTCGCCGACGACGCGTCCACCGACATGCGCGTGCCCGCACTCATCAACGACTGGTGCCGGCGCACCCGGCTGGCCGTTACCGCCGTGCGCCGCGAGCGCAATCTCGGCTTCCCCGGCAACGGTAATGCCGCTTTCGCCGAAACCGGCGATGCTGACGTGGTGTTGTTGAATTCCGACACCGAGCCGGCGGGCGATTGGCTGCGGCGCTTGGCCGCCGCCGCTGCCGCGGATGCCGGCATCGCGAGCCTGACGCCATGGAGCAACAACGGCGAGATCGTGTCCTTCCCGAACTTCGTCTCGCCGAACCCGCTGCCCGACGACCCGGACGCCATCGCGCGCGCCGCGTCACGGATCGTGCCGCGCTACCCCACGCTGCCCACCGCCGTCGGCTTCTGCATGTTCCTGCGCCGCGCCGCGCTGCGGGCGGTTGGTGGCTTCGACGCGGAAACCTTTGGCAAGGGCTACGGCGAGGAGAACGACTGGTGCCTGCGCGCGGAAGCGCACGGCTGGCGCCACGCGCTCTGCGACGACGCCTATGTCGCGCACCGCGGCCACGCGTCGTTCGCGGCCACCGGCCTGGCCCCGGGCGGCGAGAATCTGCGCCGGCTCAACGCCCGCTGGCCGGGCTACAACGAGCGCATCGCCCGCTTCATCCTCGACGATCCGCTGCGCGCCGACCGCGAGCGCCTCGGCGACGCGCTCGCTATGCTGGCAACCGAAAGCCCGCAGGGAGACCTGTTCCGATGAGTGATACGTCGCCGCCGCTCGTCTTCACCGGGGAGCGCTACCACCCAGACGTACCGCGTGAGATGGCCTACGAACATTGGCATCGCTATGCCTTCGCGATGGAGCTGGCGCGCGGCCGCCACGTGCTCGACGCGGCCAGCGGCGAGGGCTATGGTGCGGCGTTGCTGGCGCGCACCGCCGCCTCGGTGCTGGGCCTCGATCTCTCGGCCGACGCGGTGGTCCATGCGCAGGCCCGGTACGCCGGTCCGCGGCTGCGCTTTCAGCAGGGCGACGTGCTCCGCCTCGATGGCGTGGCCGACGCCAGCGTCGACCTGGTCGTCAGCTTCGAGACGCTTGAGCATCTGGCTGAGCACGATGCGCTGCTTGCCGCGTTTTCGCGCGTGCTGAAGCCGGACGGCCTGCTCGTGATCTCGACGCCCGACCGGCACACCTATTCGGAGCTCTCGGGCCACCGGAATCCTCACCACGTGCGCGAGCTGTATCGCGAGGAGTTCGAAGCGCTGCTCTCGCGCCACTTCGCGCGCCATCGGCTTTACGGCCAGCGCGTCGTCGCGCAATCGATGCTTTGGCGCCTCGACGGCGGCAGCGGCGCGACCACGGCCTACACCCAGGACGGCGACGACGTGTTCGGCGGCGTGCGCGCGCTGCCGATGTA
This sequence comes from Silanimonas sp., assembly GCA_051660925.1. Taxonomy (GTDB): domain Bacteria; phylum Pseudomonadota; class Gammaproteobacteria; order Xanthomonadales; family Xanthomonadaceae; genus Silanimonas. Next base: position 2,181 of record JBOFQO010000263.1, read on the forward strand.
CCACGTGGCCGTGTGTGCGAAGCGCGGTGAGGCCTTGGCCGGCCTCCCGGCGCTGTCCTGCTTCGCCGATGCGCAGCAGAGCGTGTTCGAGCATTACCAGCAGGTCGTGCGCGATCTGATGCTCACCGACCGCTATGCCCAGACGCTGCGCGAGCGGCTGCGCGCTGCCGGACTGCCGGACGGCCCTTGAACCCCTACGCCGTCGACGCGGTCGTCGTCAGCTACGACAGCGCCTCCACCATCGATGCCTGCTTGCGCGCCCTGCTTGCGCAGCCGGAGGCGGCCAGCGTCCGAGTGGTCGATAACGGCTCGCACGACGACACGGTGCGTCGCGTCGAGGCGATGGCCGCGAGTGATCCGCGCATCGTCCTGATCCAACAGCCCGGCAACCCGGGCTTCGCCGCCGGCTGCAATGCGGGCGCGCTCGCGCCCTTCGGCGGCGGGCCGTCGCCGTGGCTGCTGTTCGTGAATCCCGACCTTGAGCTGCCCGCCGACGCGCTGGCCCGGCTGCTGGCGCACGCGGCGGCTCGCCCGACACTTGGCGCGCTGGGCGCCGACCTTCGCGATGCCGACAGCCAGCGCGACCCCGCCGCGCGCCGTCGTGACCTGTCGCTGTCGCGGATGCTGCTTGCCGCGGGGCGGCGCGGTGCGCTCGACGCCGTCGTCGACGAATCGCAGGCGGTGCAGGCGGTCGACGCCTGCTCGGGCGCGCTGATGCTGGTGTCGCGTGAGGCGTTCGACGCTGTGGGCGGCTGGGACGCCGGCTACCGCCTGCATGTCGAGGACCTGGATTTCTGCCGCCGCCTGCGCGCGGCGGGCTTCAGCATTGCCGTCGCCAACGACGTGCCGGCGCTGCACTACCGCGGCGTGTCGAGCCGGACGCGACCCTTCTTCGTCGAGTGGCACAAGCACCGCGGCCTGTGGCGCTATTGGCGGCGCTTCGAGGGGCGGGGCGTCGCCGTGATTCTCGCGCCGCTGGTCGTCGCCGCGCTCGCGGCGCGGCTGCTGCTGGTTGCTTGGCCGCTGGCGACGTGCCGTCGGCGCGGGCGCTGAATCTGGGGCGTCATCGCCGCTCCGTATACTGAGGGCTTATGCCTTCCACCACGCACATCGGCGCAGCAACGGCGACCCGCGCCACCAGCCTGTTCGTCGCCCATATCGACGTTGTGCACGGCTGCCAGTTGCGTTGCGTGGGCTGCCCGAACTCGGTGCTGCAACCCAAGGTCGTGCCCGTGGAGCGGGCGTTCTTCGAGCGCATGCTCGGCAACATCGACGTCGATCGCATCCACAC
>JBOFQO010000264.1:0-4244 GCA_051660925.1 Silanimonas sp.
TCGCGGTAGGCGACCTGCGGCTTGCCGACGTTCGCTTCGACGTTGAACTCGCGCTTCATGCGGTCGACGAGGATCTCGAGGTGCAGCTCGCCCATGCCCGAGATGATCGTCTGGCCCGACTCCTCGTCCGTGCGGACGCGGAAGGAGGGATCTTCCTGGGCCAGGCGGCCGAGGGCGATGCCCATCTTCTCCTGGTCGGACTTGGTCTTCGGCTCGACCGCCATCGAGATGACGGGCTCCGGGAAGACCATGCGCTCGAGCGTGATCACGTTGTCCATCGAGCAGAGGGTGTCACCCGTGGTGACGTCCTTCAGGCCGACGGCCGCCGCGATGTCGCCGGCGAGCACTTCCTTGATCTCTTCGCGCTGATTGGCGTGCATCTGCAGGATGCGGCCGATGCGCTCCTTCTTCGACTTGACCGGGTTGTAGACCTGGTCGCCGCTGTTCAGCGTGCCCGAATAGACACGGAAGAACGTCAGGGCGCCCACGAACGGGTCGGTCATGATCTTGAACGCCAGCGCCGAGAACGGCTCGCTGTCGCCGGCGTTGCGGAAGGCTTCCTTCTCGTCCTCGTCGACGCCCTTGACCGGCGGACGATCGGACGGCGCCGGCAGGTAGCGGATGACCGCGTCCAGCATCGCCTGCACGCCCTTGTTCTTGAAGGCCGTGCCGCAGAACGCCGGGATGACCTCGCAGCGGATGGTGCGCTCGCGGATGCCGGAGATGATCTCCTCCTCCGTGAGCTCGCCACCTTCGAGGTACTTGTTCATCAGGTCTTCCGACGCCTCGGCGGCGGCTTCGACCATGAACGCGCGCGCAGCGACGCACTCGTCCACCAGGTTCGCCGGGATCTCGGCGTAGGTGAACGTGTTGCCGTTGGTCGACATGTCCCACACGATCGACTTCATCTTCAGCAGGTCGACGACGCCTTCGAAGTTCTCTTCGGCGCCGATCGCGACCTGCATCGGCACCGGGTAGGCGCCGAGGCGCGACTTCAGCTGGTCGACGACCTTGCTGAAGTTGGCGCCGGTGCGGTCCATCTTGTTGACGAAGGCAAGGCGCGGGACGTTGTACTTGTTGGCCTGGCGCCACACCGTCTCCGACTGCGGCTGCACGCCGCCGACCGCGCACAGCACGAACACCGCGCCATCGAGCACGCGCAGGCTGCGCTCGACTTCGATGGTGAAGTCGACGTGGCCGGGGGTGTCGATGATGTTGAAGCGGTGCTGCTGGAACGACTTGTCCATGCCCGACCAGAAGCAGGTCGTGGCCGCGGACGTGATCGTGATGCCGCGCTCCTGCTCCTGCTCCATCCAGTCCATCGTCGCGGCACCATCGTGCACTTCGCCGATCTTGTGGTTGACGCCGGTGTAGAACAGGATGCGTTCGGTGGTCGTCGTCTTGCCGGCATCGATGTGGGCCATGATGCCGAAGTTGCGGTAACGGTCGATCGGTGTGGTACGTGCCACGTCAGTAACCCTTTGCCTTACCAGCGGTAGTGCGAGAAGGCCTTGTTGGCCTCCGCCATGCGGTGCGTTTCTTCGCGCTTCTTGACGGCGCCACCGCGGTTTTCCGAAGCGTCGAGCAGCTCGGCGGCCAGCTTGCGCGGCATCGAGTTCTCGCCGCGCTTGCGCGACGACTCGATGACCCAGCGCATCGCCAGAGCCATGCGGCGCGTCGAGCGCACTTCGACCGGCACCTGGTACGTGGCACCACCGACGCGACGGGACTTCACCTCGACCATCGGGGCGACGTTGTTGAGCGCCTTCTCGACGAGCTGCAGCGGCTCGGCGTTCTTCTGGCCAATGACGTCCATCGCGCCATAGACGATCTGCTCGGCGATCGACTTCTTGCCGCTCTTCATCACCATGTTGATGAAGCGAGCGACCATTTCGCTGCCGTGCTTGGGATCCGCGATGATTTCGCGGACGGGGGTCTGACCTTTACGGGACATGAGGCTTGCCTACCTGTATGTGTGGAGAGCGCGTTACTTCTTCGGGCGCTTGGCGCCGTACTTCGAACGGCTCTGGCGGCGCTTGGCGACGCCTGAGGCGTCGAGCGAACCGCGCACGGTGTGGTAGCGCACACCCGGCAGGTCCTTGACGCGACCGCCGCGGATCAGCACCACCGAGTGCTCCTGCAGGTTGTGGCCTTCGCCGCCGATGTACGAGATGACCTCGAAACCGTTGGTGAGGCGGACCTTCGCGACCTTGCGGAGCGCGGAGTTCGGCTTCTTCGGCGTGGTGGTGTACACGCGGGTGCACACGCCACGACGCTGCGGGCAGTTGGCCAGCGCCGGGGAGGCGCTCTTGTAGGTGTTGGGCTGGCGCGGCTTGCGGACCAGCTGGTTGATCGTCGCCATTTTTCGGGACCTTCGATGAAAACGAAAGGCAGGCCGAGACGAACTCGACCTGCCGAGACTCGGGATTTTAGACTGCCTTGACAAGCCCCGTCAACGGCGGCAGGGCTTGCCGGGACGCCCCACTCCGGGGCCGAACACGAACCGCGTCCCTGCGGTTCATTTCGCGTTTGCTTTGGCGGGGCGGGACTTACTCGTCCGAGCCCGCCTCGGCGCTGGCTTCCAGCGGCTGCGACAGGGCGCGCAGGGCTTCGAGATCGGCGTCCGACAGCTCGGTCGACCCCGCCCGGCGACGGGCGTGGTAGGCCAAGCCGGTACCGGCCGGGATCAGGCGACCGACGATCACGTTTTCCTTCAGGCCGCGGAGCGTGTCGCGGGTGCCGCGGACCGCCGCCTCGGTGAGGACGCGGGTGGTCTCCTGGAAGGAGGCCGCCGAGATGAAGCTCTCGGTGGCCAGCGAGGCCTTGGTGATGCCCAGCAAGACCGGGTCGACGCGGGCCGGGAGCTCGTTGCGGGCGGTGACCCGGACGTTCTCGTCAGCGACGCGGAAACGGTCGACCTGCTCGCCAGCCATGAAGCGCGTGCCACCGGCGTCGGTGATCTCGACCTTGCGCAGCATCTGACGAAGGATCGTCTCGATGTGCTTGTCGTTGATCTTGACGCCCTGCAGGCGGTAGACGTCCTGGATTTCCTTCACCAGGTACGCGGCCAGCTCCTCGACGCCCTTCAGGCGCAGGATGTCCTGCGGGTTCGGCTCGCCGGCGACGACTTCCTCGCCCTTCTCGACGTGCTCGCCTTCGAAGACCACGATCTGGCGGTACTTCGGGATGAGCTCTTCGTGCTCGTTGCCGTCGGCGTCCTTGATGATCAGGCGCTGCTTGCCCTTGGTGTCCTTGCCGAAGCTGACGATGCCCGAACGCTCGGCCAGCACGGCCGGATCCTTCGGCTTGCGGGCTTCGAACAGGTCGGCGACGCGCGGCAAACCACCGGTGATGTCGCGGGTCTTCGAGGCTTCCTGCGGGATCTTGGCAACCACGTCGCCCACGCCCACTTCGGCGCCGTTCTGCACCGTCACGACGGCGCGCGGCGGCAGCAGGTACTGGGCCGGCAGGTCGGTGCCCGGGATCTGCATGTCCTTGCCCTTCGCATCGACGATGCGAACCATCGGGCGCAGATCCTTGCCGGCCTGGCCGCGACGCTTCGGATCGGTGATCTCGATCGCGGTGAGGCCGGTCAGGTCGTCGGTCTTCTCGATGGCGGTGACGCCTTCGACGAAGTCGATGAAGCGCACGAAGCCCTTCACTTCCGACACGATCGGGTGGTTGTGCGGATCCCACGTGGCCACGACCTGGCCGGCCTTGATGGAATCACCATCCTTGCCGTTGATCGTCGCGCCGTAGGGCAGCTTGTGGCGCTCGCGCTCGCGGCCCATCGGGTCGAGCACGGACAGTTCGCCCGAACGCGACACCGCCACGAGGTGGCCGGCCGAATGGGCGACCGTCTTGAGGTGGGTGAACTTGATCGAGCCGGTCGTCTTGACCGTGATGTTGTCGACGGCGGCGGCACGCGACGCGGCACCACCGATGTGGAAGGTACGCATCGTCAGCTGCGTGCCGGGCTCGCCGATCGACTGCGCGGCGATGACGCCGACCGCCTCGCCCTGGTTGACCAGGTGGCCACGAGCCAAGTCGCGGCCGTAGCACATGGCGCAGATGCCGAAGCTGGCTTCGCAGTTGATCGAGGAGCGCACCTTGATGCTCTGCACGCCGGCGGCGTCGAGCTTGTCGACCCACTTCTCGTCGAGCAGGGTGTTGCGGGTGACGATCGGCTCCTCGTCGTTGCCCGGCAGGAACACGTCCTCGGCGACGACGCGGCCCAGCACGCG
>JBOFQO010000265.1:0-8085 GCA_051660925.1 Silanimonas sp.
TTTGAAACCATTGCTTGAAGCAACGAATGTGACGGGGTTTCTTCAGTCCAGTGACGAACGCGTGACTGGATGAACATCACGTCCCCCGTCACCACTCCCGCGATTCCGCCCCGTCCTGGCACGCCCTTCCGGCTCGCCACGGCGCGGCACGGTTCCGAAGGGAGCGGCCCACGGCGGCTCGCCAGAGCGCCTGGGCTGGTTCAGCGCTGGGATGCCAAGGGCTTCGGCCCGACTTTCCGTACGTTCAATTCGACCAGGGGAAACACCACGTGAATCGCAAGTCCCTCAAGCCCCACGCCCTCGCCGCCGCGCTCATCGTCGCGATGGCTCCGCTGGGCAGCGCGCTGGCCGCCGATGACGCCCGCATCGTCAATAAGGCCGCCGTCGAGTCCGGCGCCGAGTTCTCCGGTTTCATCGTCAAGTTCCGCGACGGCACCGCCGAGCGCGCCAACCCGACCATGGTCGCGCGTTCGCTTCAGGGGGCGAATGCGGTGATGGCCAAGTCGTCGCGCGGGGCGCCTGGCCTGCGCCACTTCCGTCGCATGGGCCTGGGTGCCGACGTCATCCGCGCTAGCCGCTCGCTCAGCGCCGCCGAAGCCGTGCAGGCGATGCAGCAGCTCGCCGCGATGCCGGGCGTCGAGTACGTCGAGCCCGACCTGATCATGCGCCCGGTGCTGACGCCGAATGATCCGGGCTACAGCCAGCAGTGGGGCTTCTTCGACGCCGACGCCGGCATCCGCGCCGACCAGGCCTGGGACGTCGCCACGGGCTCCGGCGTGACCGTCGCCGTGATCGACACCGGCATCACCAACCACAGCGACCTCAACGCCAACATCGTCGCCGGCTACGACTTCATCTCGAGCACCTCGGTGGCGAATGACGGCGGCGGCCGCGATTCGAACCCGGCCGACCCGGGCGATTGGCAGGTGGTCAACCAGTGCCCGCCGCCAAACAACGGTGCAAGCAATTCTAGCTGGCACGGCACGCACGTCGCCGGCACCGTCGCGGCTCTGACCAACAACGGCATCGGCGGCGCGGGCACGGCCTTCAACGCCAAGGTGATGCCGGTGCGCGCGCTCGGCACCTGCGGCGGCTCGACTTCGGACATCGCCGACGCCATCACGTGGGCGTCGGGCGGCACCATCAGCGGCGTGCCGACGCTGTCGGCCTCGCAGGCGGCCAAGGTCATCAATCTCTCGCTCGGCGGCGGCGGCGCCTGCGGCACGACCACGCAGAACGCCATCAACGGCGCTGTCGGCCGCGGCACCACGCTGGTCATTGCCGCCGGCAACAGCAACGTCAACGTCTCGAACGCGACGCCGGCGAACTGCGCCAACGTCATCGCCGTGGCCTCGGTCACTGCCAGCTCGGCGCGTTCGAGCTTCTCGAACTTCGGCACCGGTATCGATGTCTCTGGCCCGGGTTCGAGCATCTACTCGACGCTGAACACCGGCACCACCACGCCGGGCAGCGAGACCTACGCGAACTACAGCGGCACCTCGATGGCGGCGCCGCATGTCGCCGGCGTGGTTGCGCTGATGCAGAGCCGCCGCATCGCACAGGGTCGCGCGCTGATGACGCCGGCCGAGGTCGAGTCGACGCTGAAGAGCACGGCCTACGCGCTGGCCGGGTCCTGCTCGGGCGGTTGCGGTGCCGGCATCGTCAATGCCAAGGCGGCGGTGGATGCCGCGGGCAACACCGGCGGTGGCGGCGGCGGCACGACGCAGACCTACGCCAACGAAGCCGACTTCGCGATCAACGACAACAGCACGATCAATTCGCCGATCTCGGTCTCGGGTCGCACGGGCAATGCCCCGAGCAACGCCTCCGTGTCGGTGGACATCCTGCACACCTACCGCGGTGACCTGCTGGTGCAGCTGATCGCGCCGGACGGCACGGCGTACACGATCTCGAACCGCGCCGGCGGTAGCGCCGACAACCTGATCGGCACCTACACGATCAACCTGTCCAGCGAGGCGCTGAACGGCACCTGGAACCTGCGCGTCAACGACAACGCCAATGCCGACACCGGCACGCTGCGTCGCTGGACGATCACGTTCTGATCCGGCGTCGTATCCGCACCACCTCGAACGAAGCCCGCGTCGAAAGGCGCGGGCTTTTTCGTTCCCGCGTGCTGCCGTCAGCGCATCAACGAGGCTCAAATAATCTATCGACAGGAAGTCAATGGCGTGCGCGATGAATACGTATGCGCAGTTTTCCCCGCGAGGCGGCAATGCCTCCGATCGGTGCGTCTCCAAGATGCTGTTCTGAAAGAACTTTTGTCCTTGTATTGGACTGCGATTTGCAGATTTTGACGCTCGTGCGAATCCGCTGTTACGGTCATCGGGCCTCGCGCTCCGGGACGGTACGAGGCCCCCTTTGATCCATGCACGGTGGCGGGCGAAATCGCCGACACCGCAGGAGTGCGTGCTGTCCGGCCCTGGGGAGGGCTGCGAAAGGGGAGGCGACACCCATCGGCCCGTCAATCAATTGGGGAGATCGTTATGGACAAGAGTTTGAAGAAGCGCACCGCCTTGGCGCTGGCCCTCGCCGCCGCGCTGGCGTCATCGGCCGCGATGGCCGCCGGCCCGGAATTCCGCATCACGCAGAATCCTGTCGAAGGCCAGTACATCGTGGTGCTCAAAGAGAACGTCGCCGCGTTGGCGACCGAGCGTGGCCGCGGCATGGCCGTGGCCGACATGGCCCGGCAGATGGCCGGACAGCACGGCGCGCAGGTGCGTCGAAGCTTCACCCACGCGCTGCGCGGCTTCGTCGTGCGTGCCGATGACCGCGCGCTGGCGCGTCTGCTCGCCGACGACCGCATCGCCTACGTCGAGGAGGACGGCTACGTCAGCATCGACGCCACGCAGTCACCGGCCACCTGGGGCATCGATCGCGTCGACCAGCGTGACCTCCCGCTCGGCAACAGCTACACCTACAACACCAGCGCGTCGGGCGTGCATGCCTACATCATCGATACCGGTGTGCTGCTGAGCCACGTCGAGTTCTCGGGCCGCATCGGCAATGGCTTCGACGCCGTCACCAGCGGCGGCAACGCCAACGACTGCAACGGCCACGGCACGCATGTCGCGGGCACGGTCGGCGGCACGACCTATGGCGTCGCCAAGGGCGTGACCATCCATCCGGTGCGCGTGCTGGGCTGCAACGGCTCGGGCACCAATTCCGGTGTGATCGCCGGCATGGACTGGGTGGCCGCGAACCACGTCAAGCCGGCGGTCGCCAACATGAGCCTCGGCGGTGGCGCCTCGACGGCGACCGACGATGCGGTGGCCCGCATGACCAGCGCCGGTGTCATCGTCGCGGTGGCCGCGGGCAACGACAATGCCAACGCCTGCAACTACTCGCCGGCGCGCGCGCCCTCGGCGATCACCGTGGGTTCGACCACCACCACCGACGCGCGTTCGAGCTTCTCCAACTTCGGCACCTGCCTCGACATCTTCGCGCCGGGCTCGTCGATCACGTCCGCGTGGTACACCGGCAGCACCGCCACGAACACCATCAGCGGCACCTCGATGGCGTCGCCTCACGTGGCGGGCGTGGCGGCGCTGTACCTCGCCGACAACCCGACGGCAACGCCGTCGGCCGTCACCGCGGCGCTCAACGACGCCGCGACGCCGAACAAGGTCACGAGCCCCGGCACCGGCTCGCCAAACCGCCTGCTGTATTCGTTCTTCGGCGCGCCGCCGCCGGTCGACACCATCGCGCCGTCGGTGCCCGCAGGCCTTGGCGCAACGGCTTCCGGCAGCAGCCAGATCAATCTGAGCTGGTCCGCGTCAACCGACACCGGCGGCTCCGGCCTGGCCGGATACCGCATCGAGCGCTGCGCGGGTGCGGGCTGCAGCAACTTCGCCGAGATCGCGACCACCAGCAGCACGACGTACTCGAACACCGGCCTCGCGGGCGACACCAGCTACAGCTACCGCATCCGCGCGTATGACGGTGCAGGCAACAGCAGCGGGTATTCGAACACTGCGTCGGCTGCGACCGGTGCGGCCACCAACGTGCTGCAGAACGGCGTCCCGGTGAGCGGCCTTGGTGCTAGCACGGGCAACGGGCTGGCGTACACGATGAACGTGCCGGCCGGCGCGTCCAACCTGTCGTTCGCGATGTCCGGCGGGACGGGCGATGCTGATCTGTACGTCCGCTTCGGCAGTGCACCGACGACCAGCACCTACGACTGCCGTCCGTACCGCGCCGGCAATGCGGAAACCTGCACGTTCGCGACGCCGCAGGCCGGCACCTATCACGTGCTGGTCCGCGCCTACTCGACGTTCTCGGGTGTCAGCCTCACCGGCAGCTTCACCGCCGGTGGCGGTGGTGGGGGCACGCAGACTTACACCAACGCCTCGGACTTCACGATCGGCGACAACAGCACCATCAACAGCACGATCGCCGTGTCGGGTCGAACGGGCAACGCGCCGGGCGGCAGCCAGGTGAAGGTGGACATCAAGCACACCTACACTGGCGACCTGAAGGTCGACCTCGTCGCGCCGGATGGCACCGTGTACGTGCTGCACAACCGCACCGGAGGCAGCGCCGACAACATCAACACCACCTACACGGTGAACCTGTCGAGCGAGGCGCTCAACGGCACGTGGACGCTGCGCGTCAACGACAACGCCAACCAGGACACGGGCTTCCTCGACAGCTGGAGCCTGACGTTCTGATCGATCCGGTCGAACGCTGCTGAAACGAAGAACCCCGGCTGCGGCCGGGGTTCTTTCTTTCGGCCTGCAGCGACGCGCCGCCTCAGATCGCTTCGAAGCGGTTCGCCGCCACGTTCTTGCGCACTTTGAACGGGTCCCAGACGCGGCCGTTCATCGCGATGTAGACGCCCGGCGGCATCGACTGCACCGCCCCGACCGCGCAGCCGACGTTGAACTCGGTGTCGGAGCCGCGGAAGCGCGCCGGGCTCAGCGCACCAGTCAGCACGATGGTCTTGCCGAGGTCGGCGAGCACCTTCGCGGTCTCCACCATCGTGTCGGTGCCATGGGTGATCAGCACGTGCTTCTGCGGTTGCGCCGAGATCAGCGTGCGCACCATCGCGCGGTCCTCGTCGGTGATGTGCAGGCTGTCCTTACGCAGCGCCGGGATCACGGTGAAGCGGAAGGCGACGCCGAGCTCGCGCAGGATGTTGCCGATCTGCGGTTCGCCGACCTGGTAGTCCGACTTGTCGTCGAAGTAGACCTTGTCGATCGTGCCGCCGGTGGTGACGATCAGCAGCTCGTCCATCGCGAGGTTCCGTGTGCGTGCGGGGGCGGCAGTTTACTGCGCGGCAGGGTTGTCGTCGGCCGTCGTCGCGTTGGCATCGGCGGCGCCCTTCGCGCGCCGCGCCGCGCCGCGCGCCTGCAGGCCGCGCCAGCTCGCGGCGACAACCAGCGCGACGGCGAGCAGCGTTTCGGTCCAGGCCAGCGCAGTCACGTCCGGGTTGCTCCAGAGCTCCATCACGCCATGCGAGAAGTACAGCAGGGCCGCCAGCCCGCCCCAGAAGCCCGCGCTCGGGCGCTTGAACAGCGTCAGCAGCACGGCTGGCAGGATCGGCAGGCTCATCACCACCGTGACGAACACGGGCGGCAGCACGCTGGACGGCGCCAGCCACAGGTGCCAAGCCGGCTGCAGCAGGGCCAGCGCGAGGATCAGCAGGCGGACGGTCACGGGCGGGCCTCCAGCCGTCGCGCGATGTCGGCCAGCCGCCGGCCCAGCGCCTGCGCGAGGGCCTTCTCGTCGTCGCTGAGCGTGGCGTCGTCGCTTTGGCCGGCGACGTGGCTGGCGCCGTAGGGCGTGCCGCCGCCGCGCGTGCTCGACAGCGCGGGCTCCGAGAACGGCAGACCGACGATCAGGCAGCCGTGGTGCAGCAGGGGCAGCTGCATCGAGAGCAGGGTCGACTCCTGCCCACCGTGCATCGAGGCCGTCGAGGTGAACACCGCCGCCGGCTTGCCGACGAGGGTGCCCGAGGCCCATTCCGCGCCGGTGGTGTCGAGGAAATGCTTCATCGGCGCGGCCATGTTGCCGAAGCGCGTCGGGCTGCCGAGGACGAGCCCGGCGCAGTCGGCGAGGTCCTGCTTCGTCACGTAGGGCGCGCCGTCCTCGGGCACCGGCGGGCTCGCCGCGCTCGTGGTCGGGGCGACCGGCGGCACCGTGCGCAGGCGCGCCGTCATGCCCTCGACCGACTCGACGCCTCGGGCGATCTGCCGTGCCAGCGCGGCGACCGAGCCGCCGCGGCTGTAGTAGAGGACGAGGACGTCGGCCATGGCGGCTCCGGGTGGGCAGGGCAGGGCGCGAAGGCTAACGCATCGCGCGCTACGCTTGCGCCATGACCTGGCTCGATGTCCTCAAGCGCTGGTGGGATCGCCTCGACCGCGACCGCAGCACCACCTTCTTCCGCTTCCTCGCGCGGCGCTTCGTCGACGACCGCTGCTTCGAGTCGGCCGGCGCGCTGTCCTACACCACGGTCTTCGCCCTGGTGCCGCTCTCCACCGTGGTGTTCGCGATCCTCGCGGCGTTCCCGGTGTTCGACGCGTGGACGCAGGCCCTGGTCGATTTCGTGTTCCAGAACTTCGTGCCCGATGCCGCCTCGGCGGTGGCCGGCACGCTGCAGGAACTGGCCGGCAGCGCGCGGCAGATCAGCCTGAAGGGCCTCGTCGCCCTGATGGTGTCGGTGCTGCTGGTGATGCTGGCCATCGAGCAGACCTTCGACCGCATCTGGCGCGTGCCGCAGCCGCGTCCGACGCTGTGGCGCCTCGTCGTCTACTGGACCCTGCTGACGCTGGGCGCCGTACTCGCGGTGTCGAGCCTCGCCGTCAGCACCTGGTTGTTCGCGCTGCCGGCCTTCGCACAAGCGAACGCCACCCTCGGCCAGCAGGCGCTGCGAGCGATGCCCTTTGCCGTGGCCTTCCTGGTGTTCGCCGCGGCGTACCGGTTGATCCCAAATCGTCCGGTGCCGCTGCGCTTCGCGCTGGCCGGCGCGCTGCTCGCGGCCGTGCTGTTCGAAACCGCGAAGCACGGCTTTGCCTGGTACCTGCGCAACACCAATTTCGAGCAGCTGTATGGCGCGCTCGCGGTCATCCCGATCTTCCTCGTCTGGGTGTGGCTGAGCTGGCTGGTCGTGCTGCTCGGCGCGTCACTCGCCGCTTCGCTGGGCGCCTTCCGCTACCAGCCGAGGCACCAGCGCCTTCCGGCGGGCGCCGAACTCTACGCCTGCCTGCGACTGCTGGCGCGGATCGAGGAAAGCCGTCGCCACGGCCGCGGGCTCGACGCCGAATCGCTTCGTGCACTTGAACCGGCGCTCACCGACGACCTCTGCCAGCGCCTGCTCGGTGGCCTGGCCAACCTCGACATCGTGCAGCGCGGCGAAAGCGGCGCCTGGCTGCCGGTGCGCGACCTGTCAACGGTGACGCTGGAAGACCTGCACGAACGCCTCGGTCTGCGCCTGCCGCCGGCCGACTGCGCGCTGCCGGGCGCCAAGGACGCCATCGGCCGCGCCGCGCTCGCGGCCCTGCGCCATCTGCGACAGCCCCTCGACGCTGCCCTCAGGCATCCTCTCTCCGATTTCCTCATCCCCGAACCGGATTCGCCCTGATGCCCCTGAGCCCCGCCATCGCCCGCCCCGCGCTTCTCGCGCTCATCACGATCGGTGCGCTCGCGCTGGCGGCCTGCGGTGCCTCCGAGTCGACCTCGCCGGACGCCGGCCCGGTGGAATCGGCCACGCCGATCGGCGCGAGCGATGCGGGGAACAACGCCGGGAACGCCCCCGCGCCGGACGCCGCGCCCGCGGCAGCGCACGCGGCAGCGCCCGCCGACGCCGCCAAGCCCACGCATCCGACCCTCGTCGTCGACACCGTCGACCACGGCCGCTTCGACCTCGTCGCGCAGCGCGGCCAGTGGGTGGTAGTGAACTTCTGGGCGACCTGGTGCGCGCCCTGCCTGAAGGAGATCCCCGACCTCAATGCGCTGGACGCGAAGCGCGAGGATCTGCTCGTCGTCGGGCTGGCCTACGAGGACATCACGCCCGAGGCCATGCGTGCGTTCTACGGTGAGAAAGTGAAGCCCGAGTACCCGGTCGCC